>NZ_AZSN01000003.1:0-74544 GCF_000576225.1 Methylibium sp. T29-B
GCTACCGGTTCTGGCTGCCGCTTCAGCGAAGGTGACGAATTTGTCATCCGCCGGACTCGACCGTGTTGGTGTCCGGTTTCTAAAGTTGCGCTCATGCCATTGGGCATGCCCCGGCAGGCGCCGGCGGCCACACCCCCACCAAGGAGCCAATTTCATGAATCTTCGTAAAACCACCGCGCTGTGTGTCGTTGCTGCTGCGATCACGCTGCCCGGAATTTCGTTCGCCTCCTCGGAATGGCACCCCAGCGGCGGTGAGGCGGGTGGCACCTACCATCCGAACCACGTGACCAGCACGAAGACCCGGGCTGCCGTGATTGCCGAGCTTGATGCCGCGCGCAAAGATGGCACGCTGGCCATCATGCAGCGAGGAGGGGCCATCCCTATCAAGAGCACCGGGCCAGGCAAGACGCGAGAACAAGTCGTCAGCGAACTGCGCAACGAGTCCCCCGAGGCGCGCCGCGCTCGCATGCACTCGCACGCGGGTGGTTGAACTTGGCTGCGTTGCCATGCACCTGCAAGTGGCAACGACGCAGTGGTGTCCCTCGTAGCGGGGCTTGCATCCACGCAACGCTGGCATGGCGGCAGGAGGGACGCTTTGAACGCCGGATGTCATGGTCGCGGCGGGGCTGAATTCAGCACGGTGCCAGTTTCATGAACGGGGTTCTGGTGTGGGTGTCGCAACCGCGACCGCCGCACCGGTGCCATCGGCCGGCCCATGCGCTCTCGTCGTGCCGGTCTTGTAGGCCAGCAGCCGCAGCGCATTGATGACCACGATGACGGTCGATCCTTCGTGGAACAGCACCGCTGTGCCGATGTTCAGGCCGAAGATCGTGGCCGGGATCAGCACGGCCACCACGCCCAGGCTGACCCACAGGTTCTGCTTGATGATGCGGCTGGTGCTGCGCGACAGGCCTACCGCAAATGGCAGCTGCGCCAGGTCGTCGGCCATCAGCGCCACATCGGCTGTCTCAAGCGCCACGTCGGAGCCGGCGGCGCCCATCGCGATGCCGACGGTGGCATTGGCCATGGCCGGCGCGTCGTTGACGCCGTCACCGACCATCGCGACCTTGCCGTGCTGCTCGCGCAGCTTCTTGATCGCTTCGACCTTGTGCTCGGGCATCAGGTCGCCGCGCGCCTCGGTCAGGCCAACGGTCTTTGCCACCGCGTCGGCCACCTGCTGGTTGTCACCCGAGATCATGATCAGCCGTTCGATGCCCAGCGCCCGCAGCTCGGCCATGACCCGCGCCGCCACCGGACGCGGCGTGTCCATCACGCCGATGACGCCGAGGAAGCGCGACCCTTGGCGCACCACCATCGTCGTGCGGCCGGCCGCGACGAGCCTGTCATTGGCTGCGCTCACTTCGGCCGTCAGGGCCACATCCGGCAACTCCGAGAACAGCACTGGCTTGCCGATGAGCACACGCTCGCCGGCCACCTGCGCTTCGATGCCGCGCCCGGTGATGCTCTTGACGTCGGCCACCGCGGGCGGCTGCACGCGGCCGGCCAACCGCTCGCGCGCGCCGCTGACCACGGCCGAAGCCAGCGGGTGGTCGCTGCTTTCCTCGATCGCCAGCGCCACCGCCAGCAGTTGATCTTCGGTGACACCAGCCACCGCAACCACGTCGGTCAGCCTGGGCTTGCCTTCGGTCAGCGTGCCGGTCTTGTCGAAGGCAATGGAGGTCAGCGTGCCCAGGTTTTCCAGCGGGCCGCCGCCCTTGACCAGCACCCCACCGCGGCCGGCGCGGGCCACGCCGCTGAGCACCGCGCTGGGCACCGAGATGGCCAGCGCGCAGGGGCTGGCCGCCACCAGCACCGCCATGGCGCGGTAGAAGCTGGCGGCAAAGGGCTCGTCGATCACGACCCAGGCAAACAGCAGCACCACCACCAGCGCCAGGACCAGCGGGACGAAGATGCGTTCGAACTTTTCGGTGAACTGCTGCGTCGGTGAGCGCTGCGCTTCGGCTTCGGTCACCATCTTGACGACGCGCGCCATCGTCGACTGTTCGGCGCGGCGGGCCACCATCACTTCGATGCGCCCGCGCCGTTGATGGTGCCGGCGAACACGCGGCTCTCGGGCCCCACCTTGTCGAAGGCCGCGAGCGCGGCCGTGGCGGCCGCGGCATCGCCGATGGGGCGCTTGTCCACCGGAACGCTTTCACCGGTCACCGGCGCCTGGTTGACGCTCGACGTGCCGACGACCACCACGCCGTCGGCAGGCAAACGTTCGTTGGGCTTGACGATCACCACGTCGCCGAGCTGCAGTTCGGCGACCGCCACCTCCTTCGTGCTGCCGTCGCGGCGCACGACGGCCGTGTCGGGGGCCAGCTCGGACAGCGCCTCGATCGCCTTGCGCGCCCGGCCCATCGCGTAGTGTTCGAGCGAATGGCCCAGGCTGAACAGGAACAGCAGCAGCGCGCCCTCGGCCCACTTGCCCAGCGCCGCCGCGCCCACCGCGGCCACCAGCATCAGCGTGTCGATCTCGAAGCGCTTGGCCCGAAGGTTCTCGATCGCCTCCTTCAGCGTGAAGTAGCCACCGAAGAAGTAGGCCGCGACATAACACGCGGTCGGCAGCCAGCCTGGCGCCGCGCCGAAGCGTTCGATGAGCCAGCCCGCCAAAAGCAAGGCACCCGACAGCGCGGCGAAGATCAGTTCCGACTGTTCGCCCAGCGGCCCGCCGTGGGCGTGGTCGTGGTCGCCACCGGCTTTGCCGGGCTCGCCCTTGGCGTGATCGTGCGCGGCATGATCGTGCTTGCCTTTGGCGTGGTCATGGCCGGCGTGGTCATGGCCGGCGTGCTCATCCGCGGGGGGCGATGGTGGGACATGGGCTGCAGTCGCTGGCGCCGCTGCCGCCACGGCCGCGGGCTTGGCTGCGCGAACGCCCACGGCTTCGGCCTTCGACAGCAGCACGCTCTCGGACACCACCGACCTGTCGTATTCGATCCGTACCGTTCCGGATGCCGACACGTCGGCCTCCAATACGCCCGGCACGCTGCGCAAGGCCTCGGCAGCGCTGCGCGCGGCCCGCGCATGCAGCGTCGCGCCACCGCGGATCACCAGATGTGCAAAACGTTCGGTCAGTTCAGCGCCGGCTGCATGCACCAGCTCGCGCACCCGGGCCAGCGGCAGGGTGGCCGGTTCATAGTGCACGCAGAGCTGGGGCGCGCCGCTCTCGCGGCCGATGACATGCGCCTGAGAGATGCCGGGCCGGCCTGACAGGGCGTCGATGAGGCGGCTGACGCAACGGTCCTGCGCATCGTCTACATCGGGCAGGACCAGCGGCAGGTCCAGGCGCAGCGTTGTTGCTTCGGTCATCGGGGCTGCTCGTTGTTTGTTATGGGGCAGAAGGTTCGCAGGTATCGCGTCACCTCACAGCGCCGGGCGGCGCCGGGATGGCGGCCGTCAGGCGCAGGTTGCCGTCGTATCGGTCGGCGCGGAAGACGATGGCGTCGCCGACCCGGATACGAACCACGAGTGCGGGGTTGAAGTACCGAAACGTCGTCGTCGTGGCGGGCAGGTGGAGATGGGCGATGGGGGCATGCCGCAACGTCACCGTGCCACGTTCGCCGTCGATCCGGATGACCGTGCCGGCGATGAGGTCCGAGGTCGATGCCTGCGCCAGGACTTTGCCAGAACCCCATGGCGCCAGCCCAAGGCAGAGCAGGAGCGTCCTGCGCCGCATCGCAGGCGTGGCGCACACACCGTGCCAGGCGGCGGCATCAGATTCCGGAGCAGGCATCAGTGGCGTCCCCCGCTGTGGCCGCCATGCCCGCCGTGATGGCCATGGCCGCCGCGATGGCCTCCCGCATAGCCGCCGTAGCTGCCGTAGCCCCGGTAGTAGGGCAGGCCACCGTAGTAATGCAAGCCGTCGTAGTACCCGAGGTAGTTGTAGCCCAGGTACAGCGCGCCCGAGTACGCGGTGAGCCGGTAGCGGCCCGACACGATCTTCGCCCTGAGGTCTTGTTCGCCGCGGGCCCGCCCTTGCAGGTAGCGCAGCAGGCCTTCGCTGACGCCCGCAGCACGCTGCTGCTCGAAGTCTTGCGGCGACAGCACGAAGGCGACGCCCCGCGTCTCGATCTCCGCAATCAAGGCTTCGTCGTCCAGCCCCTGCTGCGACATCACGACGACTTCATCCAGACGCAGGCGGGGGGCCTGCGCGTCGGGAGCCTGGGCGGTGGCGCAGCCCGTCAAGGCGACTGCCGAAACCAGCGCGAACAGCGTCAAAAGGTTTTCATGAGAGATCCCCTTGTGATGAACCTTGGGTGCGGCCAGGCCACCGGTTGTTCCGTGGCGTCGTCGAAGAGTGTTCACCGTGTGGCCGCAGTCTCCCGCGTTCTGCGGGCCGCGCGCGCCGCTGCCCACAGGTCGAGCTCGGGCCGGTAAGCCTGCGTCTGCGTGCCGAAGGCGCCCAGCAGCGTATGGAACAGGTTGTCGTGGCTGTAGCTGCCCCCAGCAACCCCTTGCAGAGCGCCGGCACCGAGTTGCAGCCGTTGTGCAGCACCCGCCGACAGCCACGCCATCATCGGGATACCGGTCTGCTCGGCGGGCGCCAGCAGCATGGGCAGCCCGTGCAGGTACACCTTGCCTTCGCCCAGCGATTCGCCGTGGTCCGACACGTACAGCAGCAGGCTGTCCCTGCGGTCGGACTCGCCGGCGAGCCAGTCGATCGTCTGCGCGATCACCTCGCTGGTGTAGGCGATGCCGTTGTCGTAGGTGTTGATCAGCGCCTGGCGCTCGCAGCTCTGGATCTGGTTGGTGTCGCAGGTTGGCGCGAATCGGCGTGCGCCGCTGGGGTAGCGCTTGTAATACGCCGGCCCATGGCTGCCCTTCATGTGCAGCACCACCAGGCTGTCTTTGCCGGTCGCCGGCCCGGTCATGGCGGTCCGGAGGCCGCGCAGCAAGACTTCGTCGAAGCACTCCTCAGGGCCGCAAGGGCCGGCCATCGCGCCTTGACCTGGGAACTGGGTGTCGACGCGCTGGCACACGCCCTTGCAGCCCGAGTTGTTGTCCAGCCAGCGCACGGCGACGCCCGCACGCTGCAGCACATCGAGCGCGTTCTCACGCGCGGCCGCGGCCGCCACCGAAAACCGCTGGGCGCCGAGGTCTGAGAACATGCACGGCAGCGAGGTGGCGGTGTCGGTGCCGCATGACGTGACCTTGTCGAAGTAGACGACGCCCTTGCCGGCCAGCGCCTGGTTCGTCGCCCGGGCATAGCCGCCCAGCGAGAAGTTGGCCGCGCGGGCGGTTTCGCCGACGACCAGCACCACCAGCAGCGGCTTGCGGCTGCCGGCTGCCGCCGGCCGGACGGCATCGGCGCCCACGGTGATGAGCGCCGCCGCCGGCCGAGCGCGGCCTTTCCACAGGCCGACGAAGCCATTGGCCACGTTGGTCGGCGTCAGCAGGTGGCGCAGCTCGCGGTGGTTGCGCGCTGCGGCGGCGTAATCGGCGTAGAAGGCGGCCAGCGCCGCCAGCAGCAGCAGCGTCAGTGCCAGCGCGTGTCTGGCGACACCAGCGGCCACGGTCGGCCAAGGTTGCCGCTTCACCGGCATGGCCAGCAGCAGCGCCGCCGGCAGCAGCCCGCGCCAGGCAAAGTCCCACCACAGCGCAGCCGAAGACAAATCCGCTGCCTCGCGCCAGTCGGTTTCCAGCACGTTGCGGATCATGCCCTTGTCGATCAGCACGCCGTAGTTGCCGATGAAGTGTGCTGCCAGGGCGCTGACGAGCAGCACCGTCGCGAGCAAGGGCTTGCCCACCCAGCGCCAGCACAACATGCGCAAGATCAGACTGAACAGCAGCCACAGCACGGCCGCGAGCGCCACCACAGCCAGAATGCTGCGCGATGAGGACAGGTCCCGAGCGGCCCACAGCGTGCGCCAGAAGCCGGCGTTGTCAACGACGAGCAGCCACAAGGCCGTGGCCCCGCACAACGCGGCAGCCGAGACAGGGCGGATGGAGCGAGGGGTCATCGGGCAGACGTGTTCAGGTTGGTGCAGCCAAACACTGCATTGCGCGTCGTCGCTCGAAAGCAGCAGGGCAGCCATCCCGGCAGGCGCTCCTGACGTTCAGGCCCGTGTCCATGCCACTCTGCAAGAGCTGCTGAACAAGTTCACAACCAGCAGGCGCGCCTGACGTCGGGCCTGTGCCCATGCGGCTGTCCCAAGCGTCGAGCGTGCCAGGGCAATGCCGACGGCCTCCAGAGTCAAGGCCCACGTGGCCGTTTGCGCGGCGGCTTCGACCGTTTCGGCGGTTTGCCCGCAGCTCGGTGCGCGTTCAATCGTTGCTGCAGCCGCTGCGCATAGGGAGGTTCTGGCTTCGGCACGGGCAGGGGGTGACGCTTGCGCCACCAGAGGAACAAGCCGTATCCGACGACGGCTGCGACCACAATGGCCAGCCATATCCACGCCATGGTGATGGCCAGTGCGGTGTCCAACGTCTTGTAGCGCATGGTGCGGCCTTCCTTGCATCGTGGTTCGTGATCGAAGACGAACCCCGGCATCGCCGCGCGACGCAAGATGCCCGGGCGGGGGCACTGGGTCGGTGGCCAAGTTGGCTGAGCCGGCAATCAAGCAGTTGGCCTGACGTCGCAGGCCCGTGCCGGTAACGCGTGAACGCTGGTCGACGGCACTTGCGACGGAGCTACTGCACATCGGCAACCAGTCGCAACTGCGCGACACGATGGCGGCCCTCAGCAACGTCGCCATGTTCGAGTCGGTAGGTGCTGCCCCAGGCCCAGACGGAGCCCACCAGTTCCACGACCCGCACCTCGCCCGCCGCGCCGTTGACCGCCAGTTCGGTCGTGCCCTCGCTCCAGGCGGCGGTGAAGGTGTGCGTGCCGGGCCGCATCCGCAGGCGCACGAAGGACTCGGGCGTCGTCACCACGGGTGCACCACCGTCGACGGTCAGCCGCACCTGGTTGACTGCATCGCCCCACCGCTTGCGAACGACATAGACCGTCAGCAGCCCCGGAGCCGGCTCGAACCGCTTCGCTTGGACCTCGACCGATTCCGGAGGAATCGGCGTTGGCGTGCAGGTCAGCGTGCGTCGATACCACTTTCCGATACCGAAGCAGTACGTTCCATCCGGGTTGGCCGGCTGCATCGGCTTGGTCATGCAGCCTGAACTGGCCAGGGCGACAAGTCCAGTAGCGACGAGCAAGGTTCGACGCGAAACGTGGTCCATGGCCTGGCACCTTCACATGTCACTTGAGTGTGAGCGTGCCGACACGGCGTGCTTGCCGTTCAGCGCCACCTCCGCCAACACCTTGGTGCCTGCGCCGACCTTGAAGCTGCCCTTGGCTTCCGGCTTGTCGCCGATGATTGCCAGTGGCGCTTCGGTCTTGTCGCTGCCGTTGAACACCGTCACCTTGCCGCTGGCACTCGTCAGCTTCATCGGCTTGCCGTGGTCGCTGACGTGGATGACGATCAGCTCCGGCTTGGCGACCAGTTCCATGTCGCCGGCCTTGGTCTCGACAACAACGCCGCCGAACTTGGGCGCAGGGTCTTCGGCGGCATACAGCGCAGTGGCCGGCAGCGCCAGTACTGATGCGGCCAGCAGGGGACTCAGAAACGTCTTCATGGGTAAGTCCTTTCGGCGTTGGGGAACGGCGTTGGGGAACGGGGTTGGCGTCAGTGAATGGCGTCAGTGAATGGCGATGGCCTGCACGAGCTCGGTGACGGTGATCCAGCCGGCAACGGCCTGGCCCGTACGTGCGGAGGCCTGGATGGCAGCGACGATCTCGTCCACTTCACCGTCTTCGCAAAGCAGTTCGAGCTTGTATTCGTTGACCACCTCGTCGCCGAGGTCCATCGCGTAGTGCTGCTCGCCGCTGTCCAGCGGCATGATCGAACCCTTGACGACGTACACGGCCAGGTTGTGACGCCGGCCGGTCCGTTCTCCGCCCCAGGCGGAGGAGTTCTTCAGGGCCGCGATCACGCCGGCGACGCGGCTGCTGTGCACATAGGCTTTGATCTCTTTCATGTCGTGGCTCCTTCGACAACAACGTCGGCACGGTTGCGCCTTTCAGCGCGCAATTCCGACCACTCGTAGATCAACGGCAGCAGCAGCAGCGTGAGCGCCGTCGAGGTGAACAGTCCGCCGACCACCACGGTGGCCAACGGACGCTGCGTCTCTGCACCCACACCCGTGGACAGCAGCATGGGAATCAAGCCGAGGATGGCCACCGACGCCGTCATCAGCACCGGCCGAAGCCGCAGTGCCGCGCCGCGCCGCACGGCATCGCGCACGGACATGCCCTGTCGTCGCTGGTCGTTGAGAAACTCGACCATCACGATGCCATTCAACATCGCCACGCCGAACACGGCGATGAAGCCGATGGCCGACGGCACCGACAGGTACTGGCCGCTGACGAACAGGCCCACGATGCCGCCGATGACCGCGAACGGCACGTTGGCGATGATGATCGTCGCGTGCCGCACCGAGTTGAAGGCGGTGTACAGCAGCATGAAGATCAACCCGATGGTCAGCGGCACGATCACGGCCAGGCGTGCCATGGCCCGCTGCTGGTTCTCGAAGGCACCACCCCACTGCGTGTAGTAGCCGGGCGGGAGCTGGACTGCCTGCTTGAGCGCCGCGTCGGCGTCCTTCACGAAGCCGTCCACGTCACGGCCCTTCACATCCATCTGCAGAACCGAGTACCGCTGCAACGATTCGCGCCGCACGAAGGAATAGCCCTCGTCGAGCTCGATGGTCGCGACCTGAGAGAACGGCACGAGCGCGCCCTCGGCGCTGCGGATCGGTATGGCGCCGATGGTGGCCGGGTCCATGCGGAACTCGTCGGACAGGCGCACCGCGATGTCGAAGCGCTTGGTGCCTTCGATCAAGGTCGAGACCGAGCTGCCCCCGATGCCGGCCTGCACGATTTCCAGAATCTCGTCCGCATTGATACCGTAGCGCGAAGCCGCGTCGCGGTTGACCTTGATGATCAGCTGGGGCTTGCCCTTGTTCGCCTCCGCCGACAAGTCTGCGACACCGGGCACTTTGTCCAGCACACCCTTCATCTGGGCCGTCAGCCTGTCCAGCGTCTCCAGGTCTTCGCCATACAGCTTCAGCGCCAGCGTCGCGCGGACCCCGGAGATGAGTTCCTCGACCCGCGACTGGATCGGTTGCGTCGCTCCGAACACGGCAGTCGGCACGACCTTCTCCATCGCTTCCTGCATCTCTGCGGCGAGCTTGGCGTAGGGCATCTTCTCGGGCCACTCCGACTGCGGCTTGGTGGCGAGGTTGATTTCCATGTAGTTCACGTCGGTGGTCTCGCCGCCTTCGGCGCGCCCGATGGTGGCGAGCACGGAGACCACCTGCGGGAACTGTTTGTGCAGTTCGTCGCTGACGACCTTGGACACCCGGATCGACTCATCGAGTGACGCCGACGGAATATTGGTCACACGAAACTGGATGGTGCCCTCCTGCAGCGTCGGCATGAACTCCTTGCCGAGGAACGGGAACAGAGCCAGGGATGCGACCAACAGGGCCAGGGCAGAGCCGATGACCAGCTTCTTGCGCTCCAGTGCCCAGTCGAGCAGCGGCAGGTAGGCCTTCTTTGCCCAGCGCACGACGAACGTGTCCTTCTCCTCCTTGGGCTTGAGGATCAGCGCAGCGAGCACCGGCACCAGCGTCATCGACAGCAGCAACGATCCGGCCATCGCGAACGTGATGGTCAGCGCCATCGGCTTGAACAGCTTGCCTTCCAGGCCGGTCAGCGAGAACAGCGGCAGGAAGACGACGATGATGATGATGATCGCAAAGCGATCGGGTTGATCACCTCGCGCGCCGCTTCCAGGATCAGGTGCGTCTTGTTGATCGGCTTGCCGGACTCCCGCGCATGCGACAGCAGCCTGAAGGAGTTCTCGACCAGCACCACCGCCCCGTCCACCATCATCCCCGTGCCGATGGCCAGACCGGCCAGCGACATCAGGTTGGCCGAGACGCCGAACTGCTGCATCAGGATGAACGCAATCAGCATCGCCAGTGGCAAGGTGATGATCACGACGATGGCCGAGCGGAATTCACCGAGGAACAGGAACAGGATGACGGCCACCAGGATGGCACCCTCGACCAGCGAACTCTCCGCCGTCCTCAGCGCCTTCTGGACCAGTTCGGCGCGGTCGTAGTTCGGCACCAGCGTCACGCCCTTGGGCAGTGCCGCCTGCGCCACGACCAGCTTGGCCTTCACCGCGTCCACGACGGCCTGCGCGTTCTCGTTGACCCGTGCCAGCGCAATGCCCAGCACGGCCTCCTGGCCGTCCTTGGTGACGGCGCCGAAGCGCGGTGCCGGCGCCTCCTTGACCTGAGCCACGTCGCGCACATAGATCGGCGCACCGTTGCGCTCGGCGACGACAATGCCGGCGATGTCCTTCGTAGTGCTCACCAGCCCCAGGCCGCGCACGAGGTACTGCTCGGAGCCCAGGTTGATCGACTGGCCGCCCACCTGCTTGTTGTTCGCCGTGAGGCGCTCCATCACCTGCTTGAACGACAGGCCGTACTTGATGAGCTGGCGCGGGTCGATCTGCACCTGGTACTGTTTCTGATGGCCGCCCCAGGACACGATGTCGTCGACGCCAGGCGCGGTGCGCAGGATCAACCGCACGGTCCAGTCATGCAAGGTCCGCAGGTCCATCGCGGACAGCTTCTTGTCGGCGGACTCGATCGTGTACCAGAACACCTGACCCAGGCCCGAGCTGTTGGGCCCGAGAACGGGTTCGCCGTATCCCTGTGGCAACCGGCCTTTCACGTCCTGCAGCTTCTCTCCGACGAGCCGGCGTGCGAAGTAGATGTCGACGTTGTCCTTGAAATAGACCGCTACATACGACAGGCCGAACAGCGAAACGGAACGCACTTCCTCGACCCCGGGCAGGCCTGCCATGCCGCCTTCGATGGGCGTGGTGAGCAGTTTCTCGACATCCTCGGCCGCCAAGCCTGGCGACTCGGTGTAGATGCTGACCTGGATTGGTGTGACGTCGGGAAAGGCGTCGACGGGGACTTGGCGAAACGCCTGGACACCGAGGCCGATCACGACGGCGAAGGCGACCAGGACGAGGACTTTGTAGCGCAATGAAGCGTCAACGATGGCATTGAGCATGGTGAGTTTCCTTGGGTCTCAATGCGTCAATGCTCGTCGCCGATTTGCGACTTGAGCAGGCGTGCCTTCAGGGCGTAGGCCCCAGCAGTCACGACCTTCTCGCCCGCGGCAACGCCCGACTTGATGACGGTTCGCCCGGACAGCTTTTCTCCCGGCTCGATGGCCCGCGATTCGAAACCTTCGCCCTTGGCCACAAAGATCGTCGGCTGGCCCTGCAGCAGCAGGATCGCCGCGTCGGGCACCGACAGCGCTTCGCGCTTGGCGCCGTTGGTGTCGATGGTGGCGCTGGCGAACATCTCGGGCTTGAGCCGGCCGTCCTTGTTGTCCACCTCGATGCGTGCCGGCACTGTGCGGCTGTCCTTGTCCAGCAGGCTGGCCACATAGGTCACACGGCCCTTGAACTGCTCGCTGGGATAGGCGGCCACCTTCACGCTGGCTTGCGCGCCCACATGCACCTTGGACAAGGCGTCTTCGGTGAGGTTGGCTTCGATCCACACGCGCGACAGGTCCGCCACCGTGAACAGGGGTGCCGCAGGTGTGCCCAACTCACCGACGATGGCCGTTTTCTGGATGACCGTTCCAGTCAAGGGCGTGCTCAATGGAAACGTGGAGGCGCCCGTGCCCGACTTCACCGAGGCCCCGAGCAGCCGCAGCCGGTCCTCGGCCGCGCGCAGGCTTGAGGACGCCTTCTCCAACTCGGATTTGGCTCGCAGGAACTCGCGCTGCGGGATGATTTCTTCAGCACTCAGGGTCTCTGCGCGCTTGAAGTCGGACTGTGCGACGCGCTGGCTGGACAGCGCCTGCTGCAAAGCCGACTGGGCTTCACCGATGGCCAGGCTGTCGAGGACGGCGAGCGACTGACCGGCTTTTACGGCGTCGCCGAGATTCACTGCGACCGAAATGATCCGACCCTCCACGCGAGGTGCCACGCGCGCAATGCGGTCCTGATTCGGCCGGATGGTGGCGGTGACGGTGATCGAGTCGGCAAAGGCCAGCGACGCCAGCGTCTCCACCTTGACGCCCGCCCGTTGCGCTTCTTCCGCCGACAACTTCAGCCCACCGCCTTCTTTTGCTTCTTCCTTCTTGGGCTCTCCCTTCTCTCCCGCGGCAGCAGAGGAAGCGGCCTTGCCTGTCGCCGCAGTCTCGCCTTTGCCACAGGCCGACAGGCCCAATGCCAGAGCCACTGCCCCGGCGATGGCTGCTAGGCGCAGCCGAGATTGCTGATCAGGCGTGCTCATCGTGAAGTTCCTTCTTGCGACCAGCCGGCCGCGTTTTCAAGTTCGATTCGGGTGGCGTGGTACTCCGCCAGTGCGTCGCCCAGTTCACGCTCGGCGTCGAGCGTCTGGCGGTTGATGACCAGTTGCTCCAGCAGGCCGATCTGGCCGGCCTGGCGCGACTTGGCGGCCAGTTGCTGGTTGTCGGCCGACGCCGGCAGCAAGGTGCGCTGAAGGCGTTGCACCCGCTCGCGCTGGCTGCCGAGCCGGCTCCACAGGCGCCTGACCTGGGCTTCCTGGTCGCGGATGACCACCGCGCGCTCGACTTCCGATGTCGTCACGTCGCTGAGCGCCTGGCCGATGCCGGCCTGGTTGCGCTTGAACAGCGGCAGCGGCATCGACAAGGTCAGCATGGTGACGCGGTCGCGTGCGTTGCCCGGCCCTTCGCGGCCGACGTTGACGCCCACCGTCAGGTCGGGCAAGCGGCTGGCTCGCTCCACGCCCAGCCGGGCGCGTGCCGCGTTTTCGCGGGCAGACAGCGCACGCAACCGCGGCAGGGCCTGCGCGGCGGTGACGAGCTGGTCCAGGCTGTAAGGCAGGCCTGTGCCCAGTTCGGTGGCCAGTTCACCGGCCACCGCGGGCACAGCCGAAGGCGGCAGCTGCAGGGCAGCAGCCAGTTCGCTGCGGGCGTCAAGCCACTGCTCGCGGGCGACGGCCAGCGCATTGCGCGCGCGCTCAGCTTCTACCAGTGCCACGTTGGCGTCGAGCCGCGTGTCCTCACCGGCAGTACGCCGCTTCGCGATGGCCTGGGCCGTGCTGTCGAAGAGGTCCACCGACCGTTGTTCGATCTGGATGCGGCGCTGAATGGCGAGCACGGCGTGGAAGCGCAGGGCGGCGTCACTGCGCGCCTGGCGCCGCGCGTCTTCGATCTCGGCCTGCAGCGCATCCAGCGCAGCGGCCGCAGCTTCGCGGCGCCGGGCCTGCTGGCCACCGATCTCGATGGGCTGGGCGATGCCGACAGACCACCCGTTGCTGCGCTCGTCGGGCGGTGGCGTGATGCGGGTCTGCGTCCTGCGGCGCTCGAGGCTCAGCTCGGGGTTGTTAGCCAGGAGGGTCGACGCCTGCTGCCGCGCGCCTTCGGCAGCGGCCAGTTGGGCCTCGCGCAGCTTGACGGCGGGACTGGCCAATTCGGCCTGTCGCAGCGCCTCGGCGAGTGTCAGTGCAGAGGGTGAGGCCGGCAGCTGTGCGCTGGCAAGGCCATGGGCGGCGGCCAACAGGCAAGCCGTGCAGGCTGCCACCAAAACGGGAAATCGCATCGAATCATCCTTCTGGTCTCACGACAGAAGCGATTCGGAGGCGACGTGGGGGTGTCGTCAGTCAGTCCATGAGTCAGACCACCACGCCGCTGCCGGATCGCGCGGCAGGAGCGGAGACGACTCGATCAGGACGTTGTGGGACGGACGGTACGTACGATGTGTAGCGTGGTTCTCGACAACCCGGAGCGCGGGCCTGGGGCAGCGCATGAATCCCGGGGGCGTTGGCTTGCACGGCCGCGGAGCACCCGAGGTGGCAACTCTCGCAATCGGCGTGGTAGGCGCCCACGGCATCACCCTGGTTGTCCGCGGCCGGTGTGACCTCGCCGCCGGCCTGGTGCTTGTGCTCGTGATGGCCGAAGTGCTTCTTCGCCAGGACGCTGGCTTCATGCGCGCAGTACGGCGCCGCCGAGCCCCAGACGAACTGGAACGGCACGACAAGCAGCAGGAACGCGAACACCCAACGACGCATGACCCGGATTCTAGACTGACAATTTTGGTTGCGGCCCGCAAGACATGCGGTGCGAGCCTTGGCTGATCGCGATTCCCGCCGGAAAGGGCTATCAACGCTACTCCAAGTCGCCTCGAGGCCGCGCCATCCTGATCGAGGGCTATCGACGGAGTCGTGCGGCTGTGAGCAATCCCGGCTCAAAGCCGCGTGGCACGTGCCATCGGTACCCCGGTCAGCATACGGCCCGAGGTTGAGGCTTGTCCGGACGGCTTGGACGCATCGAGACGCGCGGCAATCGCCATCGGCACCCCGGACAGTTTTGCAGGCGTCACCGAGACTTCTGGCAACGAGCGGGCATCGAGTCGCTTGGCAAGGCTCATCGAGACGCCAGTGAGCGGTGTGTCCGACGGCGTAGCCGCCGCGTAAGTTTGAGTGCTCGCAAGAGAGGCGATGGCCAGGACGATCGAGGACGGGTTCATGGGGTGCGGTCTTTCAGCATGGCGCGGCAGCAGGCAAGAAGGCAGGTCAGCCCCGCGCCGGGTTGAGGAGCTCACTTAATCTACGCACCGGCAATCAACAGAAATCTGTCCAGAAGATGACAGGGCGGTCATGTTTCGCGTCAGTGCTGCAGCAGGCGTGGCGCGACCCCTCCAACCTTTTGCGGCACATCGGGGCTGGCGCGCTACGATATTTGCCGAGCGCGGGTTTCCCGGGCTCGCCTGCTTTTCCTCCCTGAGCAGGAGCGTGGTCGCGATGACAGCGGCCAGGCTTCGCGCCTCGGCTTCAGGGCCGGGGCGTTTTCTTTGGCGCACCGAGTGGGGCGTACCAGAGAGAGCCCCACAGCCTTTCGGCCGTGGGGGTGAAGTCAGTCACGCTGCTTCGCGCAGTTCTTCAGTATCGACTTTGGCCGTGCCGGCCTCGTCTTTATCGAGGTCGAGCTGGCTGAGCAGCTGGCGCTGCCTGGTCAGCAGATCCAGTAGTCGGGCTTCGTGCTCGAACGGGCGCTCGAGTTCGAGGCGGATGTCGTCCAGTCGCTTGCGCCTGATCTCCAACTGGGCCTGGCCCGCGGCGTGCTGCTTTGGAATCGACGCCAGCAGATCGACCAGCGCCGCAACGAGTGCCGGGCCGGTCTGGTACGGCGTCGCCTCATACACGCACGCGCCTGACAGGTACAGGCTCGGCACCTCGTCGCCGCGTGCCGTCTTGACGCCCAGCTCGAAACCGCCGAAGCGGCCGACAAGCTGTTCGATCTCGCGGCCCCCTGAACGGACTTCGTCCTTCATTGCCTTGACGATGCCCCGTAGGGCCTCGCCCACGGCATCGGGCCCGACGATCCTTCGGTCGCCGACTTCCATGCACATGCCCTGAAGCGTCTGTGGCTCGATGCGCGCCATGTCCTCGGCGTACAGCGCAAGCTTGCGTTGCTGCGCCTCGATCATCATCGGCAGCCGGCTCACCTCGCTTTCGTTGGCATAGCGCTGGTTGCGCCACACCGAGAACAGCGTTGAGAGCCTGGCCACTTCCGCGTCCACGCCGGCCTTTTCGATGACCAGCGGGTTGCCCGAGGCCAGCGCCTTCACTTCGGCGTACGACAGCGCCGCCAGTTCCACGTCCTCCAGCGACCGGATGCCCTTGTCGCCCTTCATCACCTGGGCGATGAAACGCGCCTTGGTCTCCAAGGTCTGCCACATGTAGCTGTCGAAGCTGCCTTCGGTGACGTAGCGGAAGATCTCCACGTCCTCGCACTCGTTGCCCTGGCGCAGGATTCTTCCCTCGCGTTGCTCGACATCGCAAGGGCGCCAGGGTGCATCGAGGTGATGCAGGGCGCACAGGCGAGTCTGCACGTTGGTACCGATGCCCATCTTGGCCGTGGACCCGAGCAGCACGCGAACCCGTCCCTCGCGCACCGCCTTGAACAACGTTGCCTTCTGGGTGTCGGTCTCCGCGTCGTGCACGAACGCGATCTCTTTCTCCGGGACGCCTGCTTCGACTAGCCGCGCCCGCAAGTCGTCGTACACGCTGAAGACGTGGCCTTGCTTGGGCGACGACATGTCGCAGAACACCAACTGCGCACCGCGGAATGCGGCACTGCGCTCGCGGATCGCCAGCACCTCGCGCAGGCAGGCGGCGACCTTGCCGTTCTCGTCGAAGCCCGTCTGTGGTGCCACCAGCCGGAAGTCCAGCGCCGCCTTGCGGCCGTCGGTGGTGATGGCCAGCATGTTGTCGTCCTGCGGCTTCACGTGGCCGCTGCGGATCGCCTCGGCGCGCTGCACCAGCGTCTGCACAAAGGCCTTCAGCGCCTTGCTGGCCGGGCAGGCCACGATGCGAGGCTTGCCGCCCCTGAGCTTGGGTACCGGCAGGTTCAACATCTCGGCAGTGCGGATGTCGGCCACTTCGCCGAACACCGCCATCAACTCCGGCACGTTGATGAAACGCGCGAACCGGGTGTGCATGCGGTAGCCGCTGCCGTCCGGTGCGATCTCCAGCGCCGTGACGTTTTCGCCAAAGGTGGCGGCCCAGGCGTCGAACTGCTGCAGCCCGAGTTCCTCCAGCCGTCGCGGCTGCAGGTAACGCATCATGGTGTGGATCTCGGCCATGGTGTTGGCCACCGGCGTCGCCGTCGAGAACACCACGCCGCGTTGCGCCGGTCCTTTCGAATCCGCGTGAACCTGCATCGTGTAGCGCGTCTTCAGGTACAGATCGAAGGCACGCTCCGAGTTGCTCATCGGCAGACCCGCCACGCGGGTCATCTTCGTGAACCGGTACAGGTTCTTGTGCAGGTGGGCTTCGTCGACGAACAGGCAGTCGATGCCCAGTTGCTCCCAGGTCAGCAGGTCGTCCTTCTTCTTGTCGGCCAGCAGTTTCTCCAGCCGCACCGCCCAGTTCTTCTTCATGGCCTCGAGTTGCTTGACGATCCGGTTGCCCCGGTCGTTGCTCCTCTCGGCCCTCACCGCCATCTCGATTTCCATGATGATGTCCTTGATGAATTTCTCCGTGAATTGCGGTGACACCTTGATGCGCTCGAAGCTCGAATGCGTGATGACGACCGCGTCCCAATCTCCCGTCGCGATGCGCGACACCAGTTCCCGTCGGCGGTCGCCTTCGAGGTCTTCCTTGCCGGCCATCAGCACCGCCGCGTTTGGATAGAGCCGCACGAACTCGGCCGTGTACTGCGCCAACATGTGGTTGGGCACCACATGGCAGGGCTTGTTGACGAAGCCCAGCCGGCGCAACTCCATGCCCGCTGCCACGCACACCGCCGTCTTGCCGGCACCCACGACGTGGAACAGCCCCGTGTTGCCGGACTGCACGACACGCCAGATGGCGTCCTTCTGGTGCGGGTGCAGCTCGAAGCAGCGGGAGAACCCCGGCAGCTTCAGGTGCGCACCATCGAACTGCCGCTGCCGGGTGGCGTTGAACAGATCGTTGTAGATGCGGCAGAGCTTCTCTCTCCGCGTCGCATCGTCGAAGGCCCAGAGCGCGAACCGTTCTTTGATCAGGCCCAGCTTCTCGCGTGCGGCCAGGGTCTCGTCGGGATTGACGATGTACTTGTCGGTCTCCGGGTCGCGGTCGCGCACCGTCGGCACCTGCACGTTCAGCGCGCACTGCACCAGCTCGATCGCGTTCATGCGCGAGGTGCCGAACTCCTGCGTCACCTTGACGTTCTGGCGCGCGTCCCAGTCGCGGTAGCGCACCGACCAGGCGCCAGCTTGCGCCGAGTAGCCCACTTCGCAATCCTTCAGCTCCAGAACCTCCTGGACGAAGGTCTCGACCTCAACCGCCGGGATCCACACCGCCCCGAGCCGTGGCTCGATGGCGGCCGGCAGCAGGTCTTCCGGCTGCACCTGTTCCAGCGCCTCGATGTTGCGGCGGCATGCCGCACCCGACAGCAGCGCCTGCTTCAACTTCTCCTTGACGTTGCCCGACAAGTACTCGTCGGCCGTCTTCCACCGGCTGTCAGCCGGGTCCAAGAACACCTGACCGGCTTCGGCCAGCGCGTCCAGCACCGCCTGTTCCGGCGCCGACAGCAGCCGCGCCATGTAGGCCGGATCGACCCGCCCGCGCCACTGCATCGACGCGGCCAGCGCCTCGGTGGGTTCGCCCGCGACCGTCGGTTCGACCACGCGCGCCAGGGTGCGCCGCGTGAACAAGGCCGCCTTGCTGGCCCGGTCCGACTCTTCGTCGTAGTGCTCCAGCGACAGCAGCAGCGGATAGTCCGGGTCGCGCCGGAAGGCCAGCGCGTTGGCCCGTGTGGACAGGCAGCCGTGCCTTGCGACAAAGCGGTCGTAGCTGCCGTTGAGCAGCACCCTCAGGTGGGCGACCTGGCTGGCGCTGTCGTCCCTCAGCTGGGCATTGAGCAGTGCCCGGGCCTGGTCGCGGATGGCACACAGGCCGACGATCCGCGCACGCTGCGTGCCGTTGAGCTGGTCATGCACGTCAACCATTTCGGCACCCTCGGCGCGATGCACCCGCCCATGGTGAAGGCGGTAGCTGCCGGGCTTGGCGCCGCCGGTGGGTGGCACCGTCGTGCGCTCCACGCTCTTGTCGGCGACCGCCGCGCGGTACACGTCTGTCGGCAGTAGGCTGATTCGCTCCGTGAGGGCGGCGGCGAGGTCGCCTTCGAACACGGCCGTCGCTACGGCCTCGTAGCCATTGCTCTCGGTCCGGATGCTGCCGATGCAGAACTCCGGGTGTTGCGCATACCAGGCATTGATCTGCAGGTACCGCTCGTGGCAGTGCGGATGGCGCAGGGCATCCGGCACGATGGACAGCTTCAGCCACTCGCCGCCGACCGCTTCCCCGGGCTCCCGCTTGCGCAGGAACAGGATGTCGGTCTGCACGCCTGTGGACGCGATGTCGGCAAAGGTGCCCTGGGGCAACCGGATGGCGCCCAGCAGGTGGGCCTGCGCGCCGATGTACTGGCGAGCAGCGTCGTCCATGGCATCCATCGTGTAGCTGGTGGTGATGAAACACACCAGCCCGCCGGGCCGCACCAAGTCCAGCGCGCGGCCGAAGAAGTAGTTGTGGATGCTGAAGCGGGCGTAGGCCCGGTTGCTCAGGTCGGCGACCTTGTACTTGCCGAAGGGCACGTTGCCGATCACGATGTCGAACCAGTTGTCCGGCAGCGGTGCTTTCTCGAACGGCGCGATGCGTACATCGACGCCGCCGGGCGCATAGAGCGCGGTCAGTACTCTTCCCGACAGCCGGTCGATCTCGATGGCCGTCACCTGGCTGCTCACGGCCATTGCGCGGGGCATGGCACCGATGAAGTGGCCGATGCCGGCGGCGGGCTCAAGGATGCGCCCGCCGGTGAGGCCGAAACGTTCGATGGCTTGCCACATCGCCTCGATCACGTGGATCGGGGTGTAGTGGCTGTTGTTCACCGAGGCCCGGGCCGACTCGTATTCGTCGTCGCTCAGCAGGCCGCGCAGCTGCTCGGCGCGCCGGGCCCAGGCCTTGTCGTCGCCTTCGCGGTTGAAGCTGGCCGGCAGGCCGCCCCAGCCGGTGTAGCGCACGAGCCGGCTGCGCTCGGCCGTGAAGGGTGCTCTGTCATGGCATTCGACATGCCGCAGCGTGGCAATGGCATCCACGTTCGCATCGAACTTGGCCACGGCGCCACCCAGCTTGTCGAGGTCGGCTTGTCTCAATGCCGGCCACAGGGTGCGTGGTGCGGATTCGGTGACGACCCCCGCGACGCGCCAGGAGGTGTGGTGCGAGGTGTTGTTTGCTGTCTCCGTCAGCTCGTCGCGGGGCTCCGCCGACGGGTCGGCGGCCTGCGCTTGGGTCTCAAGGCATGAAGCAAGTGGCTCGGTGGCGTCCAAGGGCTCGGGGTCGAACCCGGGCAGCCACAGGGAAGGCGCGGTGAAGCGGGCCATGGGCGTGTTCTCCAGATGAATGGGAGAGACACGCCCATCCCCGGCGGGGAGGCGTGCTCCCCGTGGGTGGGTTGGCAGGATGGGGTCGCGCTCGACCCGGGGCCAGGCGTCAAGCGACGCCCGGCGACTGGCTCAGTTCAGGGCAGGGCCCCGATGTTTTGGTGATGCGCGTTGCCGCGCAGCGAGGAAGGCGGGTAACGACCGCGACGCCTGAACGGATTCAGGGGCGCCCGGATGGGCGCGCTTTGGCCGGAGCCAAGATGCCCTGGCAGTGTGCGCGGGGCTGTCCGCGCGAGCGGGTTGCGCATCGACTCGCCATGCAAAAGCGCTCGCGTGTCGGCTCCGTTGACGATGGCAACCGCGAGCCTGTCTGCCTGCGCAGCGGCCGGGCCACTTGTTCGTGAGTGAAGGCCGCCGCGCCGATCCCGAAACCCCGTGCCTTTGCCGGCGATTGTTCCTGGCGACACCAACACTGGCGGCCGAACATGTCTGCATCGCAGCCGCGGAGAACCGCAGTGTGTGGAGGGCAGCTCATGCCAGCCGATCAAGAGCCCGAGCGCGGCAACGAGAGCGCAGCGCAAGCCATCGAGATGTTGAAGGCCGTGGTCGATGGCGCCACCTACGACGCGGTGGCCGCACGCTTCGGCGTCACGCGCACGGCGGTGGAACGCCGCATCAAGGCCGTCGCCGTCCGCCTGAGCAAGACGGTCGGCATCGAGGGTCTCAACACCGAGGGCGTGGCCTTCGTGCAGCGCTTGCGCCAGCACCGCGAATCGATCCTGGTGGCGCTGGCCGGCTTCGAGCCGCTGGCGCCGTTCGGCCCGCGCCAGCACCGGGTTGTCTCGAGCGAAGAGATCACGCAGGCTGCGCTGCGGATCAAGGCGCGCAGTGCGCGGCCCTGGCACGACCAGTCGCTGTTCTACATGCTGTTCGCGACCGGCGCGCGTCCCTTGGAAATCGCCCGGCTCGAGGTGCGCGACTACCTCGGGCCGGACGGCAGCGTGCGCCGCGTATCCGAACTGCGCGCCGAGGCCGCGATCACCGGCAAGTCGCGCCCGCTGTACTTCACCAGCACCCGGCTGGACGATGCACTTGCGGCCTACTTGCGCGAGCGCATCGAGCAGGGCCTGGGCATCGCGGAGAGCGGCGACTACCGAGGCCTGGATCCGCGGAGCTGCCTGTTCCTGTCGCCGGCCGGACTCGGCTTCGCCATCAAGCCGTATGGCGAAGAAGGGCAGCGCCGCTACCTGTGCCGTCCGATCCTGGAGGCTTATCGCAAGCTTTTTCGCCATGCCGACCTGCGCGACGTGACGCCGCTGTCGGCGCGGCACACCGTCGCGGCCCGGTTGTACGAACGCGGCGCGGACGAAGAGCAGGTGGGCCTGCTGCTGGGCATCAACGGCCGCAGCGCGGTGCGCGAACTGTTCCCGAAGCATCGGCCGGCGATGTCGGACCTGGTGCGCGAACTGGTGTGACACGCCGGGGGCGCGACGACGGTGGACATCCAACGTTTCTCCATCCTGGGGCGCGTGTGGAACGCGGACGACGCGCAGCTGCAGCAGGCGCTGGCCCGCGTCCATGACACGCCGGAACGGCCACGTTGTCTGTGCGTGCCTGGCGGCGTGGAGATGTACGTGGCGCGCCACCGGCAGTTCCTGGTCAAGCGCATGCCGGACACGGGCAGCCACCATCACCCAAGCTGCCCGTCGTACGAACCTGAGGCGCGGGAGTCGGGGCTGGGCGAACTGATCGGCGAAGCGGTGCTCGAGACCGCCGTGGGCTGCGTTGACCTGCGCGTGGATTTTCCGTGGACACGCACCACCGGGCGTGGCGCCACCCGCGGCGAAAGCGACGCCGAGGCCGAAGTCGGCGTGGCCCGCCGCCGTATGAGCCTGCGGGCGCTGATGCACTTCCTGTTCGAGCGCGCCGGCTTCAACCGCTGGAGCCCGGCGATGGCGGGCAAGCGCAACCAGGGCGTGCTGCACAAGTACCTGCTGGAGGCCGCGGAGGATGTGTCGGTGAAGGGCGTTGCCTTGACAGAGCGGCTGTACGTGCCCGAACCCTTCAGCGAGGCGACCAAGGCCGATGCCGCACAGCGCCGCCGCGAGAAGCTGGTCGTGCTGCGGCCCCACGACGGCCACAGCCCGCTGGCATTGGTGCTGGGCGAGTTCAAGGGCAGCGACGCGGCGGTGGGCGGCTGCAGGGTCTGGGTCAAGCACATGCCCGATGCGCCGCTGCTGATTGCCGGCAAGACCTGGGCCCGGATCGAAAAGGTGTTCGCGCCGATGTTCGAAGCCAGGGACGCGGACACCGGCCACCGGGTGCGCCTGATGCTCGCAGCCCTGGTGCGGGCGCGGCGCGAGTACACCTACGAGATCGACGCCGCCAGCCTGATGATGACCACCGAACACTGGATCCCCATCGACGCCATCCACGAGCTGCCGCTGGTGCATGCCCTGGTGGAGCGGGGGCGGCGCTTTGCAAAGCCACTGCGCTACGACGCCGCGACGAGCGGCGCGTTTCCGAACGCGCTCTTGCTGGACATGGGGCCGAAGCCCGTGCCCCTGCACGTCGTCAGCGCCTTCATGGCGCCGAAGGCGCGCGTGGACAAGGAGCAGGCGATTTCGCGGGCTGGGGGAGCGGGATGGGTGTGGGCGACCGACCAGCCCATGCCGGCGCTGCCGGTCCCTACAGGACCTCAATCGGTTGCCAGGGCGTGAATGATCGGGCAGGCGCCGCTGCTGTCCACCGAGTCGCACGCGCGCATCAGCTTGGACAGTGCCTTGCGCATGGCTGTCAGATCGGCGAGCTTGCTCTCGATCAGGTGCAGCTTCCGAGCCGCCAGTTCGCGTGTTTCGCTGCAGGCGCCGGCTTCGTCAAGGTCAAGCAGACCGACGATCTCGTCCAGAGTGAAACCCAGCACCTGCGCACGCTTGATGAACCGCACGCGCTTCACCAGCTGGGGCGGGTAGTGACGCTGGCCGTTGGCCGGCCTGGGGGGTTCCGCCAGCAGCCCGCGCCGCTGGTAGTAGCGAATCGTCTCCACGTTCACACCGGCTTGGTCGGCCAGCCGCCCTATCGTCATCTCGGACACCATGCCGCACCCCTTGACTCCGTACCACGGTACGGACTCTAGACTGCCTGCAATGCAACAAGGTTCGAAGGGTGTTGATGGCTTCGTTGAACGTCAAGGGTTCGCTCGTCGCCGGCGTGTTGGCTGCCATCGGCGCGTCGGTCTGCTGCGTCGGGCCGCTGGTGTTGTTGACGCTGGGCATCGGCGGGGCCTGGGTGTCCAGCCTGACGGCGCTGGAGCCGGTGCGCCCCTTCTTCATGGCCGTCACGCTGCTCTTCATCGGCCTGGCGTTCCGGCGGCTCTACTTGGTTCCGCAGGTTTGCGTGCAAGGCACGCCCTGTGCCGATCCGCGAACGGTCAGCCGGCAGCGTCTGATCTTCTGGCTTGTCACTGTCGCGATCGTCGCCCTCCTGGCGGTGCCGCTCGCTGCCCCCTTGTTCTACTGAAAGGACCGTCATGCGCAAAAGTTTCTCCGTCCTCGCGATGTTGATGCCCCTGGCCACCCTGGCCGCGACACCGCAGACCGCCGTCCTCGACGTGCAGAACATGACCTGCGCGGTGTGTCCGATCACCGTCAAGAAGTCACTGGTGCAGGTGCCTGGCGTGTCCGGCGCCAAGGTGGACTTCGACAAGAAGACCGTGACGGTGACGTTCGATGCGGACAAGGCCACGACGGCGGTGCTGGTCAAGGCGACCACCGACGCGGGTTTCCGTCCACGCCGCGGAAGTGATCGATGAGCGAGGTGCTGCTTGACTCCGACTTGACGTGCCCCGAATGCGGCCACGTCAAGCGCGAAACCATGCCGACGGACGCTTGTCAGTTCTTCTATGAGTGCGAGAACTGCAAAGCACTGCTTCGGCCGAAGGCTGGTGACTGCTGCGTCTTTTGCTCCTACGGATCGGAGAAGTGCCCGCCAGTCCAAATGCAGGCGCCTTGCTGTGGATGACGTTGCAGCGGCCTGACGGCTCTGCGCGGCGCGGTTCGCTGGAAAGGGGTATGGAGCCATGAGACGGGGTTGACGGGCCCGGCCTGCGCGAGAGCATGGAAGCGACAGATTCGCCAACCATGAGGAGCGCAGAGATGACGCAATCCATCGTCAGCCACCGCGGCAGCGACGCGGTGCCAGCCACCGTGCTTGGGCAAGGCCCGGCCCGCATTCCGACCGGCGGGAAGATCCGCGCCGGCACCAAGACGCTCAGCCGTACCGCCGCCGAGAACCCGCAGGCACGTGCCATCTACGAGCAGGGCGTTGCGGCGGGCCAATCGTTCGACCAGATCGAGCAAGCCCTGGTCACAGCCCTGCCGCGGATCAAGACGCCGCTGGTGCCGAAGAACGTGCCGTGGTTCACCGTGCGCGGGCAGGACTTCTCGAACCCGGAGATCGCGCAGCAGATCCTTCGTGCCTTCGGCGAAGACCGTGGCGACGGCCATCGGCTCTATCGCTTTCCGGTGGTGTTTCCGTCGGACCACTGGCAGGTGGTGATGCCGCACGAACTGGCGGCCTGGGGCGCGAGCGAAAAGCGCTACTGGTCGGAGTATTCCCCGGATGGGCGGGTGCGCCATTGCAAGACCCACGCACCGGTGCCCTTCGACGACAGCGGCAAGCGGGTCATCCGCGTCTTCGGCGGGCGCAAGACGGTGGCACGCGACGCCAACGGCGGCATCTGCGACCCCGAAGCCTGCCCCGAGTACCAGCAGCGGCAATGCAATCTCAGCGGGCGCTTCCTGTTCTTCATTCCCGGCATCCGGTCGATCAGCGCGTTCGAGTTGCACACGCGCAGCTTCTACGCGATGAACGCGGCGATCCAGAAGTTCGAGACCATCGGCTTCCTGCGTGGCGGGCGCATCTCGGGCTTCCTGGACAGCCAGCGCACCCCGTTCTACCTGAGCAAGAAGCTGGTCGAGGTGGCGCACATCGACGAACAGGGCCGGCCGGCCCGGGTGCCGCAGTGGATCATCGAACTCGAAGCGCCGGTGGACGTGACCGCGTTGTTGCGGGACCGCGATGACGACGAGGCCGCGCTCGTGCAAGCCCAGCTGGCGACGCAGATTCTCAGCGGGCCGACCGTGCTGGCGGCCGAGGGCGACAGGGTTGCCGCGCCGGGCGAACCGCAGGACAGCGCGGCACCAACCTCCGCGCACGCTGGACCACGGCCGCAGGCGCGCGACGGGCGCCCCTCACTGGAAGACCTGTTGTCTCGGGCACTGGCGTGCGGCATCGACCGGCAGCGTTACACCGCCTATGCCAACCTTCGATGGGCCCGGCTGGAAGATCAACCCGCAGGGGCGGGCGCGGGCCTGGGATGAACTGGAGCGCTACCGCAACGACCCCGCGGGCTATCTCGACAAGATCGAAAGCGAATTGCAGGCCGTGGCCGCGGGGAGAACGGCATGATCCGCATCGCACACTGTTCTGATCTGCACTACGGGCCGAAGAATCTGGCCGAGGCCGACCGCTGCTTCGGCGCGGCGGTGGACCGAGCCATCGCGCTGGGCGCCCAGGTGGCGGTGCTGTCGGGCGACGCCACCGACCACGCCCTCGACCTGCACTCGCCGTCGGCGGAGCGTCTGGCCCGGCAGGTGCGGCGGCTGGCCGACCATTGCCCGGTGCTGATGCTGCAGGGCACGTTCTCGCACGAGCCACCCGGCACCTTGGGCCTGTTCCGGCTGCTGGGCGGGCGCTATCCGGTGCATGTGGCGGACCGCATCGCGCAGGTCGGCCTGATGGGTGATGGCCGGTGGGTGGTGTCGGACGGCTGGCGCTTCGACGAAGTGCCAGCGGGCGTGCAAGCCTTGTTCTCGTGCGTGCCCACCGTCAACAAGGCCATGGTCGCCGCCACCATGGGGGCGAGTGCGGCGGCCGAAGCCACCGGCGAGCAACTTGCGGCGCTGCTGGCCGGCTTCGCGCCAGGGCACCGCGCCGCTCGCAGGCAGGGCGTGCCGACCATCGGTGTGTCGCATGGCACCGTGTTCGGCTGCCTCAGCGAGCACGGCGTGCCGATGGCCGGCTTCGACCACGAATTCACCACCGGGGCGCTGTTCGCGTCCGAGGCACAGGCTTTCATGCTCGGGCACATCCACCGGCATCAGGCGTGGCAGCGCGTTGGAACGGCAGGGCACCAGTGCGTGGCCTACGCCGGGTCCATCGGGCGCTTTCACTACGGCGAGGAAGGTGAGAAGGGCTTCCTGATGTGGGAGGTCGATGCAGACGGGGCGCGCTTTGACCAGGTGCCTACGCCCGCGCGGCGGACGGTCGATATCGTGTTCGAAGGCAAGCCGGATATTGACGCACTGCGCACAGCCATTGCGCAGCAAGACATCGCCGGCGCGCATGTTCGTGTGCGGTGGACGGTGGCGGACGAGGACCGGCACGAAGTGGACCGTGCGCTGATCGAGCGCGAACTCGGGCGCGCCGCCGAGGTCAAGCTGGAGGGCCGCATCGTGCCCGTGGTGCGCACCCGTGCCGCCGGCATCTCGCGCGCGTCCAGTCTGGCCGACAAGGTGCGGCAGTGGGCACAGGTGACCGACGCGAAGCCAGGGCCGTTGCTGGCGTGCCTCGCGCGACTGGATTCGGAGACAGGAGAGGTGATCGCCGAGCGAATCTTGCGCGGAGCGATGCCGAATCGACTGGAAGGTGCGCTTCCAAGAGCCGTCGACACGGCGGTTGCGTGAGTGGTGGTCTATTCCGTTCTCCCTGCCGCGCTCAGTGGGCAACCTCCGGTGTTGCCATCTGAGTAGCTGGCGGGTCGCCTCTCTCTTGCTTGTCAGTCAATGGCCATCGCTCTCGCCATCGCCATCGCCGTCGCTCATCAGGTCCGTCCCGAACGGTCCAGACAACTGCTCCTCAAGCTCCGGAAACAGCAGCCCGATCGCCTCGTCGAAAGACGTGTCTCGTCGGTAGGCGGTCTCCCCGCTTTCCAGCGACCGCTTGACTTCTCGTGCGTAGTCGACGAGCCAGCGTCGATGCTTCTCGCTGACTGTCGGTCGGTACGTTTTGTATGCCCAGAGGTGAAGCACGGCGTACGCATGTTTGCCCACATGGCTGCCTGTGCGCAAGCCAGCCTCGATGACCTGAAAGGCTGACAGCTTGGGGTTGTAGCCAACAGGCTCACCAGCCTGGATCGACATCAGTACCGCAAGCACTCCGTGATACCCAAAGAACCGCGACTCGCGCAGTCCCTCGAAGCCTGGATGCCACGCTGTGTTCTCTTCCAGGTCATCGACGATTTCCAACAGCGCCTTTCGCTCTTCGTCTCCGTGATCACTCGCGAAGAAGCGCCTCGCTGCGACCCGGTAAGCGTCAACGCCAGCCTGCCAACGGCGCTCCTCATCCGCTCGGCTCGCTTCGATTCGAGCGTTCTCGATCTCCTTGCGTCGCGCTTCGTAGTCGAAGAAGTACGGTCTGTACGTATCGGCAGGGAATATGACCTCGTGCAGACCGACAGGCAGCGCCTCCCAGGTATCTCGCCACGAATGGTTATCCCTCAGACTCGGAAGCTGGCGGAAGCCACTGAAGGTAAGTGCTGAGCGAGCTATCGTGTCTTCTCGTGCCTGAGCATCGAGCACGAACAGGTTTCTTCTGTTGAAGAACGCCTCATCTGTCACGGCCGCGCGGCTGCTGTCGAATCTCGCGAACACCCAGATCACGAACGTCTTCTCCCGGCGATAGAAGGCATCGCGTGCAATGACATCCGACAGGAAGGTATAGGACAGCTGGATCTCGAAGACCAGCGGCACCTCTCGATAGGTGCACCTGACATCCGGCCTGCGCCATTCGCCCTTGACCACTTCGCTGAAGGTCGTCTTCTCGAGACGGACATCTTGAACCTGCGGGTCTTGCCGAAGCCAGCGGGCGATGTAGTCCTTCATCTCCCGATGTTGTTGGCCCTCTTGCTGCCCGCGGTAGACCAGAGCCTTGATCTGCTCTGGCGCCAGGCGGCGACCTTCGAACCACGGACATTCGTCAGCCTTACCGTCGTGAACGAACCACCGGTTCTGAGTGCCTGTGATGCGACGGGACAGGTACAGCGGGCACTTACAAATGGCGCAGCGGAAGCGCTCGGCGGCGCGACCCTTGCGTCTGTCCACCCGAGCCTGCATGGCCTCCCTTCGCAGCGCCGTGAACTCGACTTCTGGCAACGTCAGGAGTGCCTCGGCCGCAACCAGCTCGCTGGTGTGGCAGTCGATGGCCAGCCTGACCGTCTGCTGTAAACCAGATCCAGATGCGGAGCCGTACATCGCGTCATTGCGTCCGGGGTTGCCCGGCACTCCTCCCGTGAGCTACCATTCTCGTCGCTGCGCCAGCCTGCCGTGCACCCGCGCTCTGCGGAAGGTAAACCAGGGCCTCTAAGTTTCGCCGCTTGGTACCTCGTGAACTGGGCGCGGCAAGGTGCACACCGCAATGCCCATTTCTTCCGAGGTATTGCATGAACTCTTCCGATCTCCAACGCTTCCCTGGTAGCCGCTGGGACGATATGTGCCTGCGACTCGAGCATCTTCTTGGCGACGTCCGAACTTCCCTGGGTCCTCAATGGCATGAGAAAGCAGAGGCCCTGTTCACAGAGGCCGACTTCGTAGTCGCAGATGCAGTTCTGCGATCGCCCAAGTCCCCCGACTGGTTCTTGATTCGGTATGCCCCCGCGGGCCACCGCTTGGATGGGGAGGGAGACGGTCTGGTCTGCGCCCCCTCATAGTCCGAAGTATTGGCTGTCTTGCTCGGCGCGTGTGAGAGCAACCGATGCATGCCCAGCCGTGTTGTGTACGTCGAAGACCAGCGCACCTTGCGACTCTATGTCGGCGAGGATCTTCTGGCCACGGCTGCGCCGCTCCTGGTAGAACATGTGCGCCCAGCACTTCGCCAACGGGCACAGAGCACTATCTGCGGACTCCGAAAGTCAGGCGATCCCCGCGCTGAGCTGTTCAAGCGGATTCGCAAGTGGCCGGGCATGTCAACCGTAGTTGAGGGTGAACACCAGGACCCGCACGAGATGCAGCAGTTCCGCGAGCGAATGGCTCACCACCCGATCCCTCGGGAGTGGCTCTTGTCGGCGCGTTTGTTGTGCATTGCCTGCGGCAAGACAGATCCCAGCACCGCTGAGACCCAGGCTGTGGCCGCTGCGGCCTTCGGTGCCCAGAGTTGGAACCACCTCGCTGCTCCACTCGGTGACCTGAGCGCCCGCCTCTTGTAACCCTGGTACCTGTGCAAGGACGACGTGGCATGCGCTTTCCACGCCGACGCGATTGATGACGTCGCTGACTTGCTGGCAAGTGCGCCGCGTGCATGGATCGCAGACTGGGCCGGCGTCGCTCTCGAAAGCAAGTACAGCTTCACCGCGCTCGATTACATGCCGACGTATACGCTCAGCGAGCACTTGCAGGGTTCAACGGCCGCGCGCATCGACGCTCGGCAGATCGCTGCCTATCCGGTGATCCGGGCGCAGAGTCCCGCGAGCGCCGCAGTTGAACGAGTGGGCGGCCTCACGACACGCCGGTCCGAGGATATCGCGGCGCTCTTTGGTATCGGGTTGCCGGTGGATGTCAAGGTCCGGATGCTCGATGAGCGTTCACAGGAGATATTGATCGTTCAGGACGGGCAATGGCGCTTCACGCGAACAGGTGACCCAATGGACAAGAGCACCTCGCTGTGGGTTCATCGCCTTGGCTACGACGGCAACAGCGTGTGGTCCGCAGCAGTTCCGACTTACAAGGGCTTGCTGCAGACGCACCGCGAAACTGGGTTTTACGTCTTCTGTGCCGACTACGACGGAGCTCATCCCGTCGCGGTCATCGATGGGTTGAGCCCATTGGCGGCCGCTCAGGTTCGGGCGAACCTGCCCGACACAACAGATGGCCGCATGGAGTTCCGAGAGGAGGACCGGCGCCCTCGCGACCTGGACGATTTCCGGAAGCTGCTCGAGCGAGCTCTGTCTAGGCGTTCGACGACCAGCTGATCGATCGCCTTGACCTGGCACGTACCTGCGAGAGACTTTCTCGACCAGCTTTCCAAGGTACACGCCATGCAACCACTGACCCTCACCCTCAAAGGCTTCCGCGGCATCCGCGACGGCCTGGGCCGCGACACGCTGACGCTGGACTTCGAGCGTCTCGCCGACGGGGCTCAGCTGATCGCCATCGCCGGTGCCAACGGCCGCGGCAAGACCACGGTGATGGATAACATGCACCCCTTATGTTGAGTTCGCGGTGTCAACAAGAGATCAAGTTACCGAAGTTACCGAGCTATTCATTGCTTCTGCAAGGTGGCAATCAACGGACACGACACGGTGCCACGGCTTGTGCAGCAGTCGCGCACGAGGGAGGCCAGTGCTGACTCGATGCGCCGCAGATCCTTCAGTTTCTTGCGCACGTCCGCCAGCTTGACCTCGGCAAGTTGGCGCGCTTCATCGCAATGCGTGCCGTCGTCCAACTGCAGCAGGCCTGCCACTTCGTCGAGGCTGAAGCCCAAGCGCTGTGCGGCCTTCACGAACTTCACGCGGGCGACGTCCTCGGCCTCATAGCGCCGGATGCTGCCATAGGGCCGGTCGGGCTCGGGCAGCAGGGCCCGGCGCTGGTAGAAGCGAACCGTCTCCACGTTGACCCCGGCCGCCTTGGCGACGGCCCCGATGGTCAGGCCGTTCTGTTCTCGTTCCATTCCGCTTGACTCCGTACATGAGTACGGAAATAAGCTTACGCCATCGTCTCCAGACTGGCCGAGGAAAAGCGAATGACCGAAACACAAGAAGGGCGCGGTGCCCTCTTCGCCGGAGGACTTGCCGCGATCCTGGCATCCACCTGCTGCCTAGGCCCGCTGGTGCTAGTGGCCTTGGGCTTCAGCGGCGCCTGGATCGGCAATCTGACGGTGCTGGAGCCCTATCGCCCGATCTTCATCGGCGCCGCGCTCGTTGCGATGTTCTTCGCTTGGCGACGCATCTATCGGCCGGCACAGGCCTGCAAGCCCGGCGAGGTCTGCGCCATCCCGCAAGTCCGGTCCACCTACAAGGCCATCTTCTGGATCGTCGGCGCGCTGGTGCTGATCGCGCTCGCCTTCCCCTATGTCCTTCCGCTGTTCTACTGACCAGGAGTTCTCCATGAAGCAGCTGTTCCTGACCACCATGCTCGCGATCGGCGTCGCCGCTGCGCAGGCGGCACCTCAAACCGTCACGCTCGACGTGCCCGGCATGACCTGCGCGGCCTGTCCGATCACCGTGAAGAAGGCGATCTCGAAGGTCGAGGGCGTGAACAAGGTCGACGTGAGCTACGAGAAGCGCCAGGCCGTCGTGACCTTCGACGATGCCAAGGCCACCGTGCAGAAGTTGACCCAGGCGACCGAGAACGCGGGCTACCCATCCACCGTCAAGCGCTGAACCGTTGCAGCGAAAGAGGGAACGCGCCATGAACGTCGTGACGCGCATTTCCGACAAGGCTGGCTCGCTGGGCAGCATCGTCTCGGCAATGGGCTGTGGCGCCTGCTTCCCGGCCCTGGCCAGCCTCGGCGCCGCGCTCGGGCTCGGCTTCCTGAGCCAGTTCGAGGCCTTGTTCGTCACCGTGCTGCTGCCGCTGTTCGCGGGGCTGGCGCTGCTGGCGAACGCGCTGGGCTGGTTCAGCCATCGCCAGTGGCACCGCACCGTGCTCGGCATGATCGGACCTGTCATCGTGCTGATCGCCAGCTTCACGGTGGCCGAGAAGCTTCTCTACGTCGGCCTCGCGGCGATGGTCGGCGTTTCGATCTGGGACTTCGTCTCGCCGGCGAATCGGCGTTGCGGTCCAGCCGGCTGCGAAATTCCGGCCAAACACGCCTGAAGCCTTTGCACCAGCTTCTGTTGAAAGCGACCTTATGACCGAACTCGTGATCAGCGGCATGACCTGCGACTCGTGTGCGACGCATGTCCGTCAAGCCCTGGAGAAGGTCCCCGGCGTGCGCTCCGCGCAGGTTTCTTATCCCAAGGGAACGGCGAAGCTCACGCTTGCCCCAGAAACACCCGTGGCGGCCCTCATGTCGGCCGTGGCCGCGGCCGGCTATCGAGCCCGGGTTCCCGACTCTGCGTCCCAGCAGCCGCGCAACGGCCTGCTCGACAAGGCGCGCAGTTGGCTCGGCGGGGGCCAAAAGGCGCTCGGCGGCGGCGAAGCGATACACATCGCCGTCATCGGCAGCGGCGGTGCCGCGATGGCGGCGGCGCTGAAGGCGGCTGAGCGCGGTGCTCGCGTGACCCTCATCGAGCGCGGCACGATCGGCGGCACCTGCGTCAACGTTGGCTGCGTGCCATCGAAGATTATGATCCGCGCGGCACACGTGGCCCACATGCGGCGCGAGAGTCCCTTCGACGCCGGCATCGCCGCGAGTACGCCCGCGATCGACCGCAGCCGGCTGCTCGCGCAGCAGCAGGCCCGCGTCGACGAACTGCGGCGCGCGAAGTACGAGGGCATTCTGGAAAGCACGCCGGCGATCACCGTGTTGCGCGGCGAGGCGCGCTTCAAGGACGGCCGCCGTCTCGTCGTGAAACTTAGCGATGGCGGCGAACGCGAACTGGCGTTCGACCGCTGCCTGATCGCCACCGGCGCGCACCCTTCGATCCCGCCGATCGCCGGCCTGAAGGACACGCCGTTCTGGACGTCCACCGAAGCACTGGCCAGCGACGCCATCCCGCCCCGTCTTGCGTTTGTCGGCTCGTCGGTGGTGGCGCTGGAGCTCGCGCAGGCCTTTGCGCGGCTGGGCAGCAAGGTGACGGTGCTGGCGCGCCATACGCTGTTCTTTCGCGAGGACGCCGCGATCGGCGACGCCGTCACGGCGGCATTTCGTGCCGAGGGCATCGAGGTGCTCGAGCACACCCAGGCCAGCCAGGTTCGCCACGCCGATGGCGAATTCGTGCTCGCAACCGATCGCGGCGAACTGCGATCCGACCGGGTGCTCGTCGCCACCGGCCGCACGCCCAACACGCATGGCCTCGCGCTCGATGCGGCGGGCGTGGCCGTCGACGCGCAGGGCGCCATCGTCATCGACGCGGCGATGCGCACCAGTGCTGCGAACATCTACGCCGCCGGCGACTGCACCGACCAGCCGCAGTTCGTCTATGTGGCCGCTGCGGCCGGCACGCGCGCCGCGCTCAACATGATGGGCGGCGACGCTGCGCTCGACCTGAGTGCGATGCCGGCGGTGGTCTTCACGGATCCGCAGGTGGCCACCGTGGGAATGACAGAAACCGAAGCGCATGCGAAGGGCATCGAGACCGACAGCCGCACGCTGAGCCTGGAGAACGTGCCGCGCGCGCTCGCGAACTTCGACACCCGGGGCTTCATCAAGCTGGTGGCCGAGGCCGGCAGCGGGCGGTTGCTGGGCGTGCAGGCCGTCGCGCCCGAGGCCGGCGAGTTGATCCAGAGCGCCGCGCTCGCGCTGCGGGCGCGCATGACGGTGCACGACCTGGCCGATCAGCTGTTCCCGTACCTGACGATGGTGGAAGGGCTCAAGCTGTGCGCGCAGACCTTCACCAGGGACGTCAAGCAGCTCTCGTGCTGTGCCGGCTGAAGCGCCTGCATGAGTGCCGACTACTCCGTCGCGCAGGCGGCCGCCCGGGCGGGCGCCACGGTGCACCAGTTGCGCACCTACGTGGCGTGCGGGCTGGTCAAACCCTGCGCCAGAACCGCCACGGGACACCACCGATTTAACGATGATTGCGTGGCGCGACTGCGGCTGATCGTCGCCGCCACTGGCGCAGGCCTGCGCATCGCCGAGATCGGCAGCCTGATCCGGGCACTCGATTGCGGCGACCGTGGCGCCGTGGCACTGGCTCGTCGCACGCTGGCAGCTGTCATCGACGAGCGGCAGGCCGCTTTGATGAGCCTGGCGGGAGTGCTCTCGAGCACCTGTGGCCAGGTGGCTGCGAAGGCCGCCCTGTGACGCGTCCGCGCGACGCGACCCAGGATGAAACCGCCCGGGCTCCAGCCACCTCGCAGGGCGCTGGTTCTCTGCGGTGGCGGGGCCCGCGGCGCGATGGAGGTTGGCTTCTATCGGGCGATAACGGAACTGGGCCTCTCGTTCGAGATCGTCGTCGGCAGTTCGGTGGGTGCCTGAACGGGGCATGCATCGCCGCCGGCATGCCGCCGGATGAACTGGCTCGGTGGTGGCAGCGCGTGGGCCGCGCCGATGTCGTCGGATGGCATATTGGCAGGCGCTCTGGCGTGGCGGCGGGCCGCTGAGCCTCGACCCTCTGCGGCGACTGCTGCGCAAGACCTTGCCGGTGCTGGTCTTCGAAGACCTGAAGACTCCGCTGGTGGTGACAACCACGGATCTGCTGACCGGCACACCGGTGTACTGGCACGGCGCCGGAGACTTGCTCGAGCCCGTCGTCGCGAGCATGAGCCTGCCGGGTGTGTTCCCGCCAGTGACCATCGACGGGCGGCAGTTGGTTGATGGTGCGGTGGCCAGCAACGTACCGTTCGCGTCGGCGCTGGAGCGTGGCGCGCGGCGCGCGGGAGATGCTGATGATCCTGTGCACCTGTTGCCCGGCTGCACGACGGCCGCTGCGCTCACCGCTGGGGATCCTGCTGCGCAGCTTCTGGATCGCACTGGAGACGAAGTACGGCTGCGACCTGCAGCACCACCGGCGACAGGGCGTGGCCGTGCGGGTGGTCGAACCCCGCCTGGACATCGAGGTCGGGCTGCTCGACTTCGGACACGCCGATGCGTTGATGGATGCCGCCTACGAGCAAACCCTCGCGGCGTTCGAAAAGTCGGGTGACGAAGCGCGGTCCGCTGCGTGGCTGCAGGCCGAAACGACCCCATGGCGAGTCAGTTGACTTCGAGTCACCAGACGGCGCGTCAGCGCCTCGGCGCCTACCTGCTCGCAGCGCTGGCCGTTGTGAGCTGCCCTTGCCACTTGCCGATCTGGATCGCGGTGTTCTCCGGCACCTCTGCCGGCGCGGTCCTCGGCGAACACTGGGGACTTGCGGCCGTGGCACTGACCGGCCTGTTCGTTGCGTCCGCGGCCGGCGCGATGCGGATGTTCGGCCGCAAGGGGTGATCGTTGTGTGGGTGGCTGAACGGAAGGCTGTTCGTCGCCGCGGTGGCCTTGATGTGGAGACTGCCCGTGAGAGCCTGAGGCATCTGCTTCCTCGGGGCTCTCCATGCAACCTCTCGCACTCACGCTCAAGGGATTCCGCGGCATTCGTGACGGCCTGGGCCGCGAGGAGATCACGCTGGACCTCGAGCGTCTGACCCAGGACGCGCAACTGATCGCCATCGTCGGGGCGAACGGTAGCGGCAAGTCGACGATCATGGATTGCCTCGTGCCCTACATCGGACTGCCGAGCCGAGCCGGGCTGGCGGGGGCGGGCGGCTTCTCCTACTACGATCATGTGTACCTGCCCGAAAGCGTGAAGGACCTGACCTGGGCGCATGAGGGCCGCTGCTACCGATCGCAGATCGTCATCCGCCTCTGTGGTCGCCGCCGCACCGAGGCCTATCTGCACACGCTCGACGACGCCGGTGGCTGGCAGCCGGTGCGGCTCGACGACGGCATGGTGTCCGACGGCCGGGTCGAGACCTATACCCGCTGCGTCGAGGCCATCTGCGGGAGCGCCGAGACGTTCTTCACCTCCGTGTTCGCGGCGCAGGGCAAGCGCCAGCTCAGCACCTATCGCAACGCCGAGATCAAGTCGCTGCTGGCCGACCTGCTCGGGCAGGAAGAGATCCAGGCCCTGGGTCAGAAGGCCGCGGAAACGGTGCGCCTGTTGAAGGCGGGGCTGGCGACCATCCGCCAGGAGCTGATCGGGCTCGACGCTGAGGGGGTGCGCCTGGAGGCGACACGCCGGCAGCTTGACGGAGCGGGCGAGCGCGTGTCGGCGGCCGAGCGTGCCAAGACGGCGGCACACGCCGCATTGGAGGCAGCGCAGGCGTGGCATGCGCGCGTGGCGGTCGAGCGAGAGCAGGCGCGGGCGACCGAGGCTCGCCGCGCACAGCTCGCGGCCGAACGCCAGTCCACCCTCGACACAACCGCGCAGGCTCGCCGTGCTCTGCAGTCCCGGGATCAAGCCGAGCGGCAACGGCTGGAGCGGCTTGACCAGCGGATCGCCGGACGGCTGCAGCAGGAACGCTCGCGGCGTCAGGCCCTGACCCTGTCCCGCCAGCGTTGCCAGGCAGTGCTTGCCGAGGCCGGCGAGGTACAGCGTGCGGAGAGGCGCCTGCCGCTGGCGCAGCGCGTGCAGGCGCTGCGCAGCGCGCTGACCGAAGCCTGTCGCGAGCAGACCCACGAGCTGACGCGCTGCCGAGGGGCGGTGCGGCTTGCCGAACAGCGCGTGGCAGGCATCGAGCAAGAGGCGGGACGGGCCGCGCTGAAAGCCGAGGAACTCGCGCGCCGGTTCGGCTTGACCGGCGAGGTGCCCTGCGTCGGCACGGATCTGCAGGGCCGTTGCAAGCTGCTGGGTGACGCGCGCGAGGCGCTGGCGCTGATCCCGAACGCCCAGGCCCAGCTGGCCCGGCTGGCCGGCGAGAAGGCCGAGGCGCGGCAGGAACTCCTCGCCGCGCGTCAGCGCTGCGAAGCGCTTGCCGGCGCACCGCAGAATCTGGCACGGGCCGAACGTCGCGAAGCCGTCGCGCGCGAGCGGGTGAGTCGCCTGGCGTGATGTGCTCGAAGGCGCCGGCGTGCGCACAGGCACAGATGACATTGGTCGAGATCGAACAGGAGTTGCAGGCGCTGGGGCCCGGGGTGGCCGCCGATGCGGCTGGCGAAACCGCCGACGAGCGCGCCGAGCGCCAGCAGATCGCCGCGGCACGCCAGGCGGTCGAGGAGCAACTGGAACAACAGGCGAGGCTGGCCACGGCAGCGCTGGCGCGCCTGGATCACGCGCTCGCGTCGCTGCCGTCCGCCTTCGACGAGCGACAGGTGACGCAGGCCTCTCAAGCGCTGGGTGCGGCTCGGGAAGCCTTGAGCGCCGCCGAGCAATCGATGCTGACGGCGGTACGCGAAGCGCAGACGATCGAAGAGGTGTCCAAACAAGTGGCCGCTCTGGCCGAGCGCTGCGAGCGCGTTCGCGCGCGCAGCGCCCGCGTCGAGGACGAGCTGGGTAACTGGAACCTCTTCGCGCGCTGCATGAGCAACGACGGCCTGATCGCACTGGCGATCGACGATGCGGGGCCCGCGCTCTCGGCGTTGGCGAACGACCTGCTGCTGGCCTGCTACGGACCGCGCTTCACGGTGTCGATCCACACCTTGCTGGAGACCGCCAAGGGCGATCAGAAGGAGGGCTTCGACATCGTCGTGCACGACGGCGACACCGGCGAAAGCAAGAGCGTCAGCCTGATGAGCGGGGGCGAGCGCACGTTCGTGGAGTCATGCCTGACCCGCGCGATCGCGTTGTACCTGGCGCGAAACACCGGCCGCCGCTACACGACGCTGTTCACCGACGAGGCGGACGGCGCGCTGGACTCCCAGCGCAAGCGCATGTTCATGGCGATGAAGCGCGAAGTGCTGCGCCTGGGCGGCTACGAGCGCGAGTTCTTCGTCTCGCAGACGCCGGAGCTGACGGCGATGGCCGATGCCGTGATCGACCTCGACGCGCTGAAGGCGCAAGGATGAAAGCGCAAGGTCCGTGTCCGCGCCGTAGCGGCCGCGGCCCCAAGCCGGCAGCGCCGGCGACGATCATTGCGGCTCGGCTCGTGGCCTGTGCGGATCGGCCGGGGCATGGAGACCGATTCCCCACAGGTATGCCTGATCGAGGATGTGCTCGCACGCAGGCTTGCTCTTCGCGAGCTGCTCCAGGGCGCACAGCAGGTGATCCGCAACGCCGCGGTGCTCACTCGCGACGGCCAGACTGTAGAGCCGCAAAAGCCCTCGCGCGAGGCGACGGCCGGATCCAAGGTCGCTGTTCATTGCGGACCTCCAAGCGGGGCACCACCACCCCGAGTGCTGGCAGCGTAGAGCTTGCCCCTGTGTCAAAGTCAACCCCCGGCCGCAGCTCCTCCCGGGGAGCGCGACTGCGGCGGAGGTTCAGCGCTGCAGCGAAACCACTTGGGGCTTGTGGGCGCGGCGCACTTCGGCCAACTCCCGGTCCCGCCGTTCGAGCTGGAGCCGCGTCTCCTGCCAGGCTGCGAAGTAGTGGTCGACCAGTGCCGCGAGCTTGGTGAGCTGCTCGCGCAAGGCGGCATTGTCGCGGCGCAGGCGTGCAGCGCGCCCGGCGTTGTCGGGGTGCCGAAGGTGCTTCTGCTGGGCCGCGTGCAACGCCTGCACGACATCGGGGTGGTAGCGGTACAGCGCGTTGCGCGAGATGCCGGCCAGATCGCACAGGGCGGTGGCGGTCAGTGCCGGCGGCGATGCGCTGTCGCCTCGCTGTCGAACCATCGTCGTCAGCGCCTCGCGCAGGCGCTGGGCCGATGCGGTCTTGGTGGCGCCGCGCGCCTGCTTGGTCATGATCGCTCCTTCGCATCGCTGTCGATCGTGCGGATCAGCGACCTTGCCTCATCGAGTCGTGTGCGGACGAGACGCAGGGTCTGCCGCGGCAGGGCGGGCTCGTCCAGCAACCGCTCGCAGCGGTGGACTTGCTCGACCCAATAGGTCGATGCCGCTGCGACACCGCGAAGTTCTTGCAGCGCGCGCAGGTCGACGGCTCGCGGCGAGCGGGGTTCGGGCCGGCCGCGTTGCCGAGGCAGGCGCTGTGCTCCTCACGATAGACGCAGAAGCCCCAGTCGCAGATGCCGAGCACGAGTCCCGCGTCCACCAGCAGGCGCGCGTAGCTTGCGAGGTCTTCCTTCATGCGCTTGCCCCGAAAGCGCGGGCGATTGGCCACGATCTCCTCGCCGGCGCGGCCGCCCAGGCCGGGTGCCGCCAGCATGTGTTCCCAGGCGTTGATCGACTGCTGCAGGATCTCGGCGTCGATCTCCTGGTTGAGCCGATAGTCGGAGCCGGCGTAGCCATGGTCGGTCTCGGCCCGCTCGCGATGACCGAGCTGCTGCGCCAACGCGAACAGGCAGGTCCTGTCGCGCAGCGCCGCGAACCTGGCGAAGGTCTTGCGGCCCTGGTGCGTAGAGAGCCTCCATGGCCGATCCTCGTGTGCGAGGCCCAGCCAGGCGGCAAAGCGCTGCAGTTGGATGTTGATCCGTGCGATCGAAGGGATCTCGAGCAGTTCGGGGCGCACCTCGTGCCACTCGGTCGCGCCGTTGCCGTGCCAGCGACGCAGCCACAGCTCGTCGCGTCCGGCGACGGCGCGGTGCCCGGCAGACAACGCTTCGAGCACGGCCACCGCCTGAACCGCGGCAGGAGGCGCGACCCATTCATGCGCGCGCCCGTGGTAGCCCGATTGGCGCTTGAAGATCGCTCCGACAATCACGGTGACGGGCTCGCCTGCGCCGTCGGCGCAGCGACGCTGCACGCAGCCGGCCTTCAGATGCAGGATCTCACTGACGCGCGGGCCAACCAGGTAGGAGATGACGGCAAAGCACGAGGCGTAGAGCAAGTCGGTGCGCAGAACGAGTTCGCGGACAGATCGCACCGGGGATTGCGCATCGGCGAAGCCGGCACTGGCACTTTGAAGCGCACGTGTCGCGCGTCCGGTGTGCGCATGGCCCGCACCGCGACCGCCGGCCGCCGCCTGCCGATACGTCTGCCAGGCGCGCAGGACGACGGGTGCGTCGCGCGTGACGATGTCGATGGCCGACTGTACGAGCTTCACCGCGACGGTGTCCGGCGTGTAGGGCCAGGGGTGTCGCATCCCCTCGTGATAGCCGGCGGCCCGGCGCTGATCTTGTCCAGCGAAGGGGTCGAAGGACAGGCTGTCGTCGAGTTCGCCGCCAAAGCGATGAAAGTACGCAAACAGGTACAGGTGGCGCAGCACGGTTCCCGGCGCGCGCGGTGAAGGGTGACCGGCCAGGGGGCGGGTGCGCAGCCACTGCTGAAACTGCAGTAATGCCGGCGGGTCAAGTTGGGCGAAGCGGCTGAAGCCCTCGCCGTCCATCCACTGCAGCAGGCAGCGCAAGGTGAAGAAGTACTGCGCCACCGTGCTCGGTCGCAGCGGTAGTCCGGTGAACATCGAGTGTGCTCGGATGAGTGCGATCAGTTGTCGGCTGGTCTCTCGCAGCACGGCGTAGCGCTCGTCGGTGAACCGCTGGCCGTCCTGCAGCTCGAAGTCCCAGCGCAGGCGCACAGGATGCCGTTCTTCCAACGCGTTCGCCGGCGCCAGTACCCAGACGTCGTCTTCCCACTTCGATTCAAGAAGGAACCATGTTCGATCGTCGGCGTGTTCGGCCGCAGGGTCGACGGGACGTTCGCTGGCTTGGTGCTGCAAAGCAGACATGGCAGCGCCCTCATCGCAGCTCGGGCAGCGGCGGGAGCTGCGGCAGCAGCGACTCGGCCGAAGCGATCTCGCGTGCGGCGAAGCGCGGCAGGATGTCTTCCTCGAGGATGCGCAGCTGAGGCGCGTAGAAGGCCTGCCAGCGCGCCGGATGCAGCGTCGCCGCCGCGGCGCGAAGGTGGTCATGTGCCTGGAGCAGCCGGGCCATGGTCAGCGGTTCCGGCGTGATCACGGCGTTCGGGCAGGTGAAGCAACCCATGAAGTTGGTACAGAGCTCGCCACCGCGGGTGCCCGGCGCGGCGCCGGCCAGCGGATCCTTGCAGTCGAAGCCGAACATCGACACCAGCTCGCCCGGCGGTAGCACGCTCGCCGCCGCCGCGGCTGCCTGCGGAGGCGGTGCGGTCGGCGAAGGAGTGAGGTGCTCGAGAAAGGCAGCCTGCAATGCGGCGATGCGCACGTGGTTGTGCCTTCGCACGACCGGCGCCTCGACGTAGCGAACGGTCGTCGCGATGTTGGCGTGGTTGGCCACCGCCCGCGTTCGAAGCAGATCGCCGCTGGCGCGGTAGAAGCTGCACAGGACGCTCGGCCGGATGCTCGCCAACGCGAACGCCGCCAGGCGGTGGCGGTCGCAGAATTGGGCGAGCAGGTGATGGACGGTGATGGTCGACATCGCGTTCACGGTGCGCAGCCCCTTGAAGATGAAGAGGCGGTCGCGCTGCGCCGGCGGCGCCAGCGGCCGCAGCCGCTCGTTCCAGGCGAGGATGTCCCTCACCAGTGCCGGCGGCTCGAACGCCGCGTCGCGTCCGAAGGTCCGCCGCTGCTGGCGCCCGGCGCGGGCCTTGAACCACACCAGCGCCTGGCGGTTCTCCAGTAGGGGAACGTCCTGCAGGCAGTCGCGCCCGAGTTCGGCGATGGGCTCGGGGTTGCCGGCCGCGTGGGTCAGGATGGCCAAGTAGTATGGCAGCAGCGAGACGGCACGCGGGTACAGGTACGGCTCGATCTGCTTGGCGCCGCCCCAGCGACGCACGGCGATCTGCAATTGATGGTTGCCGTGCTGTTCCAAGTCGAGCCTGCTGGGCATGATGCCGCCGAAGCGACGATCGACCTCGGCCAGAAGCCAACCCAAGGAGCCGGCCTTGCCGCCGTCGACGGCGCGCTGCGCAGCGGCCGATGCCCGCATCTCCCGCATGGCAGCGATGTCCGCTTCGCAGGCACGCAGGATGGCGCGAAGCTCGCGTGCTGTCAGCGTCGCGCGTGGGGGCGTGTCGCGACCCCGCCCGGGGAAGGGCGCGAAGGGATGGTCAATGCGGTCGACCAAATCGGGACGGCAGCGTTCGAGCCAGCGCAGCAGCTGGCGCAAGGCACCGTAGGTGTTGGCACGCGTGGAGACGGCCCAGGGCGTGCCGTCCGCGCGTCGTTGCGCGTTGAGCCATTCGATGTAGCGCACGAGCATGCATCGGTCCAGGTCCGCGAGCGACCTGACGGCTCCAGACTCGGCCGCGAAGCGGTTGAAGATGAGCACCGATTCCCAGCATGACTTGATGCCGCGCGGCGACCGAGCTCCGCAATGGCACCAGAACGCCTGCGCCAGCGCAAGCCGCACGTCCTCCGGCAGGGACAGCGACGAGAAGTCGATGACCGTCCGGCGAACCAGGCGAGGAGCGTCAAAGCGAGCGGGCTGCGCGTCGCGCACCGACGCTGCCACGGGCTCTTGCGACAGCGCCCGACGGATGCTCTGGCGCGGCGACTTCATGACGGCCCTTCCTCTGACAGCAGCGTCTCAAGCACGTCCTTGAGGACGCACGGATCGACAGCGACGGCGCGAAGGTAGCGGTCGGTCGTCTCGATGTGCTCGTGGCCGAGCAGCACCTTCACCACGATCAACGGGTTGATCTTGGCACCTCGGCCGGCCAGGTGTTCGAGTCTCGCGAGCAGCATGCAAGCGAAGGTGGCTCGCAGCAGGTGCGTGGTGGCCTTGAATCCGCAGGCCACACCCGCCTGGCTCACGGCTCGTTGATAGGCGTTCTTGCCCGCGGGTGCACCGCGGGCGTTGACGAACAGGGCATTGTGCTCGGCGATCCGCCCCTTGCGTCGGGCGCGTGCCAGCCAGGCGAAGCGATGGCCGCTGACGTAGCCGTCGGTCTCGTCGAGCAGGCTGGCCGGCGCGATCACGTGGCCGGCCTTGCGGCCCTTGCGAACGACCTCGATCGCGTGATGCAGCGTGGCTGACGCAGGGCGGTGGCCTATGTCGCTGACGCCGAGGCGCAGCAGTTCGCTGATGCGTAGGCCCGTATACAGCTGCCAGCGGGCCATCAGGTCGTAGGGCGGTGCGAGCTCCGCGAGGAGTTCGCGCGCCTGCTCGGAGATCAACGGCCGCGGCAGCTCCTCGTACTGCCGAAGGACGAAGAGGCTGCGTTCATGGGTCGGAGCGTGACTGGCCCGCGTAGGCCGGTGATGCCGTGCGAGCCGGAAGTCGCGCGTCTTGTCCGCCAGCGGCGAGGCGTTTAACCATTGCGTCCGAACTGCCCACTCGTAGAACCGGAGTACGCCACGAACGCGATGATTGATGGTCGTCGTCCGGTACGGGCGGCCGGTGTGGGGGCTCGGCTGCGCCATCATGCGGTTCCGATAGGCCACGAGGTCGACGGCGTTGGCGCTCTCCCACGGGATGTCGTTCTGCTCTAGCGTCTCGAACCAGTCGTAGAGGATCTCGGCGTAGGTCCTCAGAGTGTCGTCGGTATGGGCGCGTTGGACCGAGTGTTCATGCAGGAAGGCGACTGCCGGTTCGATCAACTGCCAGTGCCTAGTGAACAGAAGCGGAAATCCGGCGGGGCGAGGTTCGCGCACGGCGACATCGGTCGCCCGCTCGGCAGCGGTGCGCGTTCGCTCGGTCACCTCATCGGGGGTCGGCAGCGAGGCCTTGCGGATGATCTGCACCATGGGGCGCGCCCTTGCGATTCAGAAGCTTGACGGCTTCCACGAAGGTCACATCCAGGAGGTGAATCGCCAAGTCGATGGCGCCGCCTCCGCCATGCCTCGCACGCGTGTCGTACCACTTGGGACCCGTGGTCACGATCTCGAAATCGCCGCGGCGAGTGCACAGGTGCCAGCGCTGGCTCTGGTCGTCCTTGACCGGCAGAAACGTCGGGTCAGCCTTGACGTGGGTGGCCAGCAGCGCGAGCGCGTCGCAGGCCGGCATTTGGCGAAGCCTTGTCAACGTCGAGGCACTGAACGAACTGCGTAGTCGGCGCGCGACCATCTCCGCAACCTCCCGTGGCGTTGCTCAAAAAAAAAGGCGCGGGACGCGGCGGGGCTACTCGCCTCTGAGAGAGGCCCGGGCTACCCGGGCGTGAGATCACTGTAGGCCGGTTGGCCGCTCAGTCCAAGGGCGTTGACACTCGCGAATGCAACCTAACACCCCTACCTGACCATGCCTTCACGTGCGGCGGTGGCCGGGCCGGGTGGCTTCTCGTACTACGACCATGTGTGCCTGCCCGAGAGCGAGAAGGACCTGACCTGGGCCCATGAAGGCCGCAGTTACCGTTCGCAGGTGGTGGTGCGCCTCAACGGCCGGCGCAAGACCGAAGCCTTCCTGTTCGTGCTGGCCGAGCATGGCGCCTGGGTGCCGGTGGTGCTGGCCGATGGCACGGTGTCTGACGGCAAGGTCGACACCTACGCGCGCTGCGTGGAAGCTCTCTGCGGGCCGGCGGACACCTTCTTCACGTCGGTGTTCTCGGCCCAAGGGAAGCGCCAGCTCAGCACCTACCGCAATGCCGAGATCAAGAGCTTGCTGGCCGACCTGCTGGGCCAGGAGGAGATCCGCGTCATCGGGCAGAAGGCGGGCGAGACGGCCCGGCTGTTGAAGGCGGGGCTGGTCGCGATCCGGCACGAGTCATCTGGCCTGGATGCGGAACACAACCGGCTCGCGGCTGAGCGGCTTCGGCTGGACGGTGCGGCAGGGCGGGTCGAGCCTGCCGTGGCAGCGCTTCGGGCGGCGCAGTTGGCGTTGGAGGTGGGCCAGTCCCGGCACATCACCCTGGTGGCCGAGCGCGACCAGTCGAAGGCCACCGAGGCCCGCCGCGCGCAGTTGCACGCGGAGCGTCAGTTGCTGCTGGCCCGCGGCACCGAAGCCACCCAGGCGCTGCAGGGCCGCGAGCAAGGCGAACGGGGGCGGCTTCAAGGCCTGGAGCAGCGCATCGCGCAGCGGCGCGCGCAGGCGAATGCGCGGTGGCAGGCCTTGCAGCAGTCGCGGCGCCAATGTCTCGCGACGCTCGCGCTGTCGGGTGTGGTGGGGCGTGCCGTCACCCGGCAGCCATTGTCCTCACGCTTGCAGGCCCTGCGCAGCGGGCAGGTCGCGGTCTGCCGTCAGCAGGTGCAGCGGCTGGCGCAATGCCAGGCGGCCGAGAAGCTCGCCGAGCAGAAGCTGCAGGGAATTGACCGCGAAGCCGGCAAGGCCGCGCTGCGCGCCGAAGAACTGGCCCATCGATTCGGCTTGACGCGCGAAGTGCCCTGCGCCGGGACCGATCTGCAAGGGCAGTGCAAGTTGCTCGGCGACGCGCGCGAGGCACAGTCGCTGATCCCCAGCGCAAGCGCCCAGATTGCCGCGCTGGCGCGGGACAAGGCACAGGTCCAGGACGAACTGGTGGCGATCCGTCAACAGCGGGACGCATTGCAGGGCGCTCCACAAGCGTTGAGGCTTGCCGAACGGCGCGAAGAGGCCGCACGCGAGCGCGCATCCCGGCTCGCGCTGCTTGCCGCCAAGGCGGCCGAGATGGCACAGGCCGAGTCCACGCTGGCCCGCGTGAATCAGGAACTGGCCGCGTTGGACGTGACCGTGGCTGGTGCCGACAGCCCCGAAACGCCCGACGAACGCGCCGAACGCCAGCGCATCGCCGTGGCCGGGCTGGAACTGTCCGAGGAACGTAAGCGCCACGCCCAGCGGCTGCAGGAAGGGCTGGGCCGGATCGACGCGCTGCTGGCTGCGTTGCCCGCACCCTTTGATGAACGCCGCCTGTCGGCCGCCGCGCAGGCCGTGGCGGACGCGCGCCAGGCCGTGGCTGCTGCGGACCGGGCTCATCTGGCTGCGGCACGTGAGGCGCAGGCAATGGACGCGCTGACGCAGCAGATCCAGTCGCTGGCACAGCGGCGCGTGCAGGTCGATGCGCGCGTGGCGCATGTCGAAGCCGAACTTGGCGGCTGGAACCTGTTTGCGCGCTGCATGAGCAACGACGGCCTGATCGCGCTGGCCATCGACGACGCGGGCCCCACGCTGTCCGGCCTGGCCAACGACCTGCTGCTGGCCTGCTACGGGCCGCGCTTCACGGTGTCCATTCACACGTTGGTGGAGACGGGCAAGGGCGAGCAGCGCGAGGGCTTCGACATCGTCGTGCACGACGGCGAGTCGGGCGAAAGCAAGAGCGTGGGTCTGATGAGTGGCGGGGAACGGGTGTGGATCAACGAGTCCCTGACACGGGCGGTGGCGCTGTACCTGGCACAGCATTCTGGGCGCCGCTACACGACGCTGTTCTGCGACGAGGCAGACGGCGCGCTGGACCCTGAACGCAAACGCGCGTTCATGGCGATGAAGCGCGAGGTGCTGCGGCTCGGCGGCTACGACCGCGAGTTCTTCGTCTCGCAGACGTTGGAGTTGACCGCGATGGCGGATGCGGTGATCGACCTGGATGCGCTGCACACGAGTGCATCCGCTTCGCCGGCCGGCGCGGAAGCCTGAGCTGTCCGAAGTCAGCGGGGCCGAGCTGCCCGATGGACAGCCCGGCCCGCCAGAAGAGGCGCGGATGCCTCAGCGGAAGACTCGCGGCTCGATGGTCTCGCCGCGCATGAACGCCAGGTAGGCGCTGGCCTTGCCGACGTCGCGGAAGCGGGCCAGTTCGTCCCGTTGGTGCTCGACGCCCCACGGGTGACTATCGTCGCCGGTCGGTACCAGGCGCAGGTCCGGCACCTGGTAGCTGGGGTGCGTGTACAGCGCGACGCCAGATTGCCAGTCGATGATGCACAACAGGCAGGCCGTCAGGATGGCTCCGCCGCCGGCTTCGCCCGCCTCGATCAACAAGGGCACCTTGAGCCATCCGGTGGAGCGGCCGATGCGGCCGACGACATCGAACTCGTCGAACCAGGATTGGCCATTGCGGGTGTCGCCATAGACCAGGCGCGCTTGGCGGCGTGTCTTGCGGCAGGCCTCCAGGACCTTGATGACCTCAGGGTGGGTTCCGGGATCGAAGTAGGTGTCATGGGTCAGCGCGGACTGGCCCCAGGCGCGCGTGGCAGCCTGGTACTTGCGGTAGCCGGCCAGCGTGTCGGCGTCTTCGTCCGTGAAGGCCAGGTCGGGCTGCCGGAGTCTCCGCGCGATCTGGTCGGCATGTCCGCGCGCGTTGTCGAAACCGAGGCAACTGAAGCCACCGCCATCGGCGATGACGTAGAGCCGTTGCTCGCGATCGAGGGTCACCGATTCCATGGGGTGGCCTCGAAGGGTGTGTGCATGTGATTGCTCCAAAGAAGGCAGGGCGCCGGCCTTGCGGCGCGATGCCCTGCGGGACTGGGAGCCACCGGTCGGGTGGCGTGGTGTTTCAGCCTGGTGGCCTCACGAGATCGGGTCTTCGCCCTCGTAAATCGGCAGGCCGTCGATGCCGGCGGCGTCGCTGTCGAACTTCAGCCACACGATGCCGGCTTGTTCGGCCACGTCGAAGATCGTGGCGAGGTCGGGCTCGGTGGGCACGCTGTAGCGCGGCGCGCCAACGTAGACGAAGCCGCCGTACTCGTTGGGGTAGGCGTTGACCGACAGGTCATCGGCGGCCAGCTTCTGGCGCGAGCTGGCGGTCAGGTGGGTGATCGACAGCGCGGCCATCGGCTCGGCGTGCTGCAGCAGGTTCTTGGCCGTGGAGTTATCCAAGATGAACTCCTTCTCGTTGCGGTGGGGGACTCGGGGCGTGGCGGCTGGGTGCTGGACGGTTGAAGTCCATGCCGCAGTCGCGGCAGCGGTACCAGCGTAAGCGTCCCAGCGTGCCCAGCGGCACGCCGTGCCCGGGGCACGGGGGGCAGCGCGGTGCATGGGTGGCGGACATGGTGTTCCTTCGTGTTGACCGGACCACATGCCTCAGACCAGCCCGCGTTCGGCGAACGAAACGACGTGGTCGCCGGCGACGACGAAGTGGTCGAGGAAGCGGACGTCCACCAGGCTCAGCGCGGACTTGAGGGTCTGCGTCAGGAACTCGTCGGCGCGACTGGGCTCGGCGTTGCCGCTGGGGTGGTTGTGCGCCACGGCGACCGCCGCTGCGTTGCGGGCCAGCGCCGCCTTGACGAGCTCGCGCGGGTACACCGAGGTCTGCGTGAGGGTGCCACGGAACAACTGCTCCGTGCCGATCAAGGCATGATGCGCATCGAGGTACAGCGCCAGAAAGACTTCATGCTCCAGGCTGGCGCAGTACAGCCGCAGCCATTCACGCAGGGTCTGCGGCGAATTCATCACCGGGGCGCCACGCATGCGGGTCTGCAGGTCGCGCAGGATCAGTTCGCGTGCGGCGCTGAGCTTCTGGTCGAGCAGCGTCCGCTGCGCGATGACCGGTCCGTGGAACGGCTCGCCGTCGGCGACGTGCAGGTGTTCATCGGAAAGGTACCGACGGTCGTGTGCGAGCAACTCGCCGACCAGCTCGGACCTGGAAAGGGTGGACATGTCCACGGCGTTCTCCTTCATGAATGTGAAAGCGGGAACGCCGAACCCGAGAGGGGAACGAGGTTCCCGCTCGGGATGCATGGGCCGGATGACCCATGCTGATGACAAGGCAGGTGACGACTGCGACGCCGGCTGCGCCGGAAGGCACTTCGCTGGGAAGTGCACTGGGGAATGGTCAGTCTGCGACGCCCGCCCGGTGGCGGCAAGCCCTGGGCTTGCGGCGCCATGTCAAAGCGATGGTGTTGGGCTTGCGTTGCCGGTGGCGGCGCCGATCAAGCGCTTCAGGCGCAGGTCGCGCTGAAGAGCGACTCGGATGACATTGGAATCGCGCGTCAGAAATCTTTTGCAAGGCGCCGGTCCAACCGACGACAAATGTTTGCGGTTCGGCCAAGATGGCGCGCGACAACGGTTCGCACGCACCATGATCCGCCTCGGTCAACAGGTTCGACTCACCCGCCGCGAGGTCGAGCGCTTCACCAAGATCACCGGCATCGCGCCGGTGGGCATCCGCACGCTGGCGGAGCTGGACGCCTACATCGCCCGGTGCAAGGCGCACTACTGGGGGGTGTCGCGCGAGACGCAGTTCCTGCACTGGCTGATCGACAGCGAGTACGAGCGGTGCCGTGATGCGGCGTAACCCGCGATAAATGGCGGCAAGAGAGCCCAGGCCCCGCTGAGGTGAGGGCGCTGGGCTCGAATTGACGGCGGTTCAGGCGACGGCAGGACTTGCAGGCTGCTCGGGGAACCAGGCCCGGTAGGCCTCGGCGCCGCTGATCGCCGCGCCGTTCATCAGCGGCTCGATCGCCGTGCGGCTCAGGTCCAGCACCAGGTCGGCGTAGTCATCCGGCGCGGTGTGGATCGAGCTGTACAGATCGAGGTCGCACTCATCGAGATCGGCCTCGATCACGGCGATGGCGCCGAGCTCGTCGAAGGCGCCCTCGTCGATGACCGCTTCGGGCAATGTGGCACCGGCCAACGGCACAACCTGCGTCACGGCGTTGCTGATCGAACGGTAGGTGCCGCCCTGATCGTCGTACTCCGCCGATGCACTCAAGGTCGCGCGCAGCGACTGCAGCCAAGGGTGGCGCACAAACAGGCCCGCCAGGCAGGCGCCGGCCCAGCAGTGCTGGAGCGTGTCGAAGGCTCGTTCGGCCTCGCGGTAGGTGCGGTCGACGGCCAAGCCGGCTTCGGTGACGGTGATCGCCCCCAAGGCATCGACCCAGTAGTCGGGCACGTCGGTGTTCTCTGTGGTGTTCATGGGGTTCTCTTTCTGCGATGGTTGCCTTCCGAGAAGACCACCGCCTTTGGGTTGATGTGTTGCAGCAAGGGCCACCACCAGGGCGGCCGTTGGCAGACCTGGTGCCAGTCGCCCCGGCCGTCGTTGGCGCTGACGTGGACTTCGATGCAGCGGTCGCAGGCCAGCATTTCGCGCGTGAGGGCGTCGTCGCGAAGGCCGCTGTGGCAGGCCAGGATGTGCAGGTGCGACAAGTCGATGGCGTAGGGCACGCCCGACTCGAACAACTGCCGGTACTCGGGCCAGGTCGAGACCAGCCACGGGTCACCCGCGGAGGGGTACTGTCCTTCGACGCCGACGGCGCAGCCGAACAGGTCCGTGCAGCGGCGTGTGTGTGTTCGAGCATCTCGGCCATGCTGGCGTCGCGTCGCGCGCCGGCATGCGCGGTGTAGGCCGGCGCGGCAAGCCGCCGGCTGATGAGGGCCGCCTGCCGGAACCACTCACGGTGCGCCTGGTAGCCCGACAGGTCGGCCAGTTGGTGCTCGGGCAAGACCCGCACGTTGGCGTGCAGCCTGAAGCGCACCTGCGGAAACGCGACCATCAGTCCATCGACCATCGCCTCGGTCAGGACGCCGAAGTTCTGCGGAACGAGTTGGACGTGGTCGGTGCACAGCCTTCCGAACAGCGGCTCGACGACCGCACCCGCGAGATGCCGGGCGGCCTGGTCGTGGCGCAGCCCGGGCCAGCATGCGAGCGAGGCGTGCACAGTTGGGCGCGTCAAAACGTCGTCTCCTCGTAGTCGGAGTCGGTGAAGTAGGCCGTGTGCTCGATGCGCACCGTGCCGGCCTGGCAGTCGAAGATGACGCTGCCGGAGCCGCCGTCGCCGTTTTCCCAGCCGCCATGGACCACATCGATGACCTCGTCGGCGAAGTCGCGCAGGGCCTGTTCGATGCTGAGCTGTTGCTCGACGATGGTGGTCTGCCACTCACCGTTCTCGAAGACGCCGCGTTCGGCGAACATGGTGACGAGCGCCGCCATGTTGAACGGCGCTTCGGCCGGCATCTCGACCGACACGTCTTCGACGCCGCCCGAGTCGCCGCAGCCGACGTAGGTGGCGGTGGCCGTGACGGCGCCGGCCTGTACCAACGTCGCCAGCAGGATGCGCCGGTTGCGGCCGAGGACCGACGCTTCGTCGATCACGTAACGCGCCGGCTCGGTGGCGTCCGCGGAGTTGTTTGTCTTCTCTGGGGTCATGTTCTCTTCCTTCATGGAGGTCGAGGGGCACGACCGCACCCGTCGGGACAGCGTGCCCCTCGGGGTTGGTTGAACTGCAGTGCCGGCGGCGCTTCAGGCGGCTTCCGGCAGCGGGCTGAACAACTGCTCGAGCGGTGCGCCGTCGCCAACCTGCAACGCCGAGCAGGCCCTGGTCACGGGTGGCCGCACGGTGACGTCGGTGTCATCGACAGGCTGGACGCGGGCCACCACGGTGCCCCGGGGGCTTCGCACTTCCATCTCGCCGATGCCGCGCGTCCACGTGGCTTCCACCACGTAGTCGGCCTGCACCGGCAAGCGGTCGCGCACCAGCTGTACGCCGGCGTCGAACGAGTCGGTCGTGACGGCATCGGTGAGGTCGCCGTATTCGCGGTCGTAGAGGAAGACCTTGTAGCTGGCCTTCATCGCGGCGGGGGTTGATTCCGGCCCAGGGGACGACATTGCGGGATCGGCTCCGGGTTGGATGCCCAATCCGAAGGTGTCTTGCGCCAACTGGCGCAGCTCGTGCGCACTGGCGATCTGAGCGGGTGCCTCGAAGGCACGCGGTGTTTCATTGGCAGGGGCCATGGGACTGTTCCTTTCATGAGGGGTACGACCGGCCGGCGGCAGGTCGACGTGGAAGGGGCGGGATGGCCGAGCGCGTCACGCACCACCGCGGAGGTGGGCGTGAGCGTTCGACGCTCGAGGCATCACGGCGGGCGCCGCGTTGCCGGGCCAGGCGGGTGGTGCCTCGCGCTCTGGGTCAGGCCGCCGAGCGGGTGGCCTGGGCTTGTGGCGAGCGAGGCGGTGAAGCCTCGGTTTGCGCGGCGGCCGGCGCCGCGCCGGGTGGGCCCGCCTGCGGTGCGAAGGCCGATTGCGCCTGCGCGAATTCAGTCTCGCGCGTCAGGCGTCGCACCTGGCGCACCGCCGGTTCCTTGCCGGTCTCGGGCAGGCACTCGACGGCGATGTCACCGCCGCGGCGCAGCATGCGCACGGGCACAGCAAACAGCCCGTGGCAGAGCCAGCGGACGAACTGGCCGATCCGCTTGTCGCGGGCCTGGCGGGCCTTGTGGGCGCGCAGGGCTTCCTTGCAGCACAGCACCAGGGCCAGGTGCCTGCGCTTCATCTCGGCATCGGCTTCGAGCTGGGCCAGCACTTCGGTGGCCAGGGTCGCGTCGTGACGCACCCGGCGGTAGAAGCTGACCCAGGCGCGCTCTTCCTCGAACTCGACGCCGAAGCGCTTGGCACGAGGGCGGGACTTTTCAGGTTTCTCAGGGAACATGGTGTTGGCTCCTGTGAAAGAGGGAACACCCATCCCCGGCGGGAAGCGGTGGGCTCCCCGAGGGTTGCAAATCGGTTGCAAGGGCATGCGGTGCTGATAACCTGAGCAGCCCGCACATGGAGGCCCACACGATGCTTCGTGCAGGCAAGTCACTACGGTTCACCCCCGACGAAGTCGATGAGTTCCGATCACTCGGACTCGACTTCGAAGGGGTGCGAACGCAGGACGACGTCGAACAAGCGTTGGCCGCGTGGGCCGGTACGCTCGCCGATGAACGCCCTGATCTGCTGGACAAGATCGTCTCGGAGATGGCGAAGGTGAAGGGCGTGAAGCCCCCTGCGCGTTTGACCACGGTGGTCAGCGGCGCGCCTTCTGCCGGTTCTCCTCGGCAATCCTGATCCAGCGGTCGGCGATCTCGTCCAGATAGACCAGATCGTCGGGCTCGATCTCGCCTGACTTGCGCAGCCGGGCGATCACTTCCTTGACCACTTGCGGGTCATCCTTGGCGAGTTGAATCGCCAGGGCGGCTATGCGCTTGCGGTACAGGGTGGTCAGCATGACGCCCCTTCCACAGCGCGGTTCTCGACAGCCTCGAACGCTTGCGTGAACGCAAACGAAATGGGCTTCATCAGCGCGGCGACTTGCGGCGCTCGAAGGGTCAGCTCACGGGCGCGCCCGGAACCGCCCAGCAGCACCCCGACAGGCGCAGCACTCTCTTCACTGGGACAGCGAACATGGTGTTCTCCTTCATCGAATGAAAGGGAACACCCATCCCCGGCGGGGAACTTGGGGTTCCCCGTTCGGGATGCTCCGGCCGTGACCGGCGGAGCGGCTCTGTGGCACAAGGCCACGCTGTTCAGCCTGGGGGCTGAACGCAATCCACAGCCACGGGCGTGGCTGAACCGGATCGATGTCCGGGCTCTACAAGGCAGGTAACGACTGCGACGCCAGCGAACTGGACTTCAGGAGGCCGGAGCCTCTGGTGAAGGCTTTGCAGGCGCGATGCCCACGGATAGCCCTTGCAGTCTGGCACCCGAGGGGAGCAAGCTCAAGATCGCACCAGAGGTCGCCGCCATGCGCCACCCGAAAGCGCCCCACAGGCCGGGTGCTTCGCGATGGCGCAACACGCCCTGCGGCACTCCGGCGAAGTGCGTGGCGGCAGCATGGCCCACAGGCAGCGTGCCCCATGTCAGCCCCGACTCGATGATGAAGGTGAGCGTGCAATCATGATAATATCCGTCATCGATTTGGGAGCTGTGATGCGCGAAGTCAACGATGGGCGGGCAGTGCCGTCGGGCGTGGGCACGTTGGCCGGCACACCCGGCGAGATCGGCGAGCAGTTGCGGCACTCAGTCGCCGAGCGTGCCATTGCGCTGACGTTCGCCCATGAGAGCGAGCGCACCGTGCGCGCGATTGCCGATGCGCTGGGCAGCCTGGCACCGATGGTGGCGGGCCTGATCAAGCGGCGCCAGCGCGAGGCGCTGGACAAGATCGTCGACGCGCTGGTGCCGACCGTACCTATGCCGGCGCACATGATGGTGGAAGCGCGCATGACGGCGCACGCGCGCAGCGAAGTCCTGGCGTCAGGCGACTGGCTCACGGCGGCGCAGGTGGCCGAGCTGGCGGGCTTCAGCACCTCGAACCTCAGCGCGCAGCCGAACAAGTGGAAGAAGGAAGGGCAGATCTTTGCGATCCGCCACCAGGGCCTGGACTACTTTCCGGCCTACGGTCTGGACGCCGAGGCGGGCTACAGACCCCTGAAGCCGCTGGCGCCTGTCCTGGCGGTCTTCGGGGATGCCAAGGACGGCTGGGGTCTGGCGTACTGGTTCGCCTCGGCAAACAGCTTCCTCGGCGGCAAGCGGCCCCAGGACGTGCTGCTCAAGTCGCCCGACCGTGTGCTGGCGGCTGCCACCGACGAAATGGCCGAAGTCGCCCATGGCTGACCCGGCCGGCGCAGGCCGTCCGCGGCGCGCCGGCGCTTCCAAGTCGAAGGCCGCGTTGGCCGGCACCGTGCCAGACCCGCCTGCGGTCTTGCACATCACCACAGCGACTTGGAAGGCCGGTGTTGCCTTGCACCGCATTCACCTCGACGTGTACGCGGCAGAGGCGTTCAACCCGGGCGTCAAAGGCAACGCCAGGTTCAGCCCCGTCGTCAACGCCGCCGGAAAGCCGATCCCGACGCTCTACGGCGGCACCAGCTTCAACTGCGCGGCCATGGAAACTGTCTTCCACGATGTGCCGTTCGCGCCGGGACTGAAGACCTTCGCCAAGCACAAGCTCGAAGGTCAACTGCACTCGGTGCTGGCCGCCACGGCGGCATTGACGCTGGCCGACCTGCGCAACGTGCCGCTGCGCAAGCTGGGCGTCGAACGCAAGCAGTTGATCGACACCGAGAAGGACACCTACGGCCAGACCCGCAAGTGGTCTGCGGCGATCCATGCGCAACATGCGCACATCCAAGGCCTGTGCTGGACCTCGCGGCAGGACGACAGTGCGATGGCGGTGATGCTGTTTGGTGATCGCGTTGATGCAGGCACATTGACGCGGCGTGAGGTTTCGCGCGCCTTGCTCGATGACGGGCCTGCCTACATGGACCTGCTGACCTTGGCTGACATGATCGGCGTGCGCGTCGTTGCGGGAAGGGCCTGACTTCGCTGCACTGAATCGAGGAACGAAGGAATGGGGGACCAAGGATGAGCGGATCAACTGTCGCGACGTTCAATGCCGGTGCTTCGATGCTGGGTTACCTGTACCAGGTGCGCGTGGCATTGCTGTTGGCCATACGGCAGAGCCGGGTGATGGACTTCTTGGTCAGCATCGAAACGCTGGACGACGTGAGTTTCGAGGCAAACGGCGATCCCATCGCGGTGCTGCAGACCAAGCACTCGATCCACGGCACATCGGGTCTGAGCGACCTCAGCTCGGACCTCTGGAAGACGCTGAGAGTCTGGATGGTGGGACGCGCCAGCGGCGAGGTGCCTATCACGGCCGCGAAGTTCCTGATCTCGACGTCGATGGCTTCGGCCGGCACCGCCTGTTCGGCGTTAGGCCCGGCGGGCGAGGGCCGCGATGTTGAAGCCGCCTCCACTCGGCTCAAGCAGGCGGCCACGACCTCGACGAATGCCGACCTGAAGGACGCATTCGAGGCCTTCCTCGCGCTGGGTGAGGCCGAGCGCCAGCAGCTGTTGAGCAGCATCTACGTGGTGGCAGGCCAGCCCAATGCCGACGCCATCCAATCGCAGTTGCAGGCCGAGCTGTATCACGTGTCGCTCCACCACCAGGCGCTGTCGGTTCAGATGATCGAGGGCTGGTGGTTCAAGCGGGTGATTCACGAACTGGTGTATGGCGGTGTTGGTATTCCTCGTGCGGAGATCGATGCGCAGATATCGGAGGTTCAGGAGTCGCTGAAGCGCGATGCGCTGCCCATCGACGAGGAGATCGACGCCTTGATGGTGGCACTCGAACACTTGCCGGAGTTCGCCAGTCGACCGTTCTATCGCCAGGTCGAAATCGTCGGCGCTGGGCCGCGCCGCATTCGCAATGCGATCACCAGCTACCTTCAGGCGTTTCGCCAGCGTTCTGCGTGGATGCGCGACGACTTGTTGTTCGACGCCGATCTGCGGCAGTACGACCAGCGCCTGCTCACCGAGTGGGCGCTGCTGCGCGAACAGGTTTGCGACGAACTGGGCGAGGGGGCCGGCGAAGACGAGATGGCCAAGGGGGGCGGGCCATCCTCAAGTGGGCAGAGGATGCACCATTGCCCATCAAGTCCGGAGTCAACGTGCCCTGGGTGTGTCGAGGGTCGTTCCACATGCTTGCCGATGACCGGCGCCTGGGTTGGCATCCGGATTTCGAGGCCCGCATGCAAGCGATCTTCGATACGCCCACTGATGGGGCAACGCCATGACCGAGTGGCAGGACCGAACCATCGAGCAACGCAATCTGCTGAATCCGGCGTTCTGCGCCGTAGTGCTGTGGCATGTGGCCAAGGGGTACCAGACTGAAGCCGCAACAGTGACCGACGCGACGGCCGCGCTACCCCTTGAGCTGGCATTCGTAGGCGCCAGCTTCGTGCTGCGCGGACAGACGCGCCGACATCTGCCGGTCACCGTGCGCACTTCGCTTGCCACCTGGATCCAAGACCACCCGCTGGAACGCTCCGCAGTGGCCAAAGGTGTCGGGATCCTGCGTCCGTATGTGCGGGAGGCCCTGGTGTTCGGCGCAAAGCATGGTGCGCTGTCGATGGTGGGCCGTAGGGTGGCCAGCGAGCCGGGCGCCGCCAAGCGCATCAACGGCTATCTGAAGCAATCGAGCGCCGACGTCAGGGACTGCGCCGGGCAGGCCCTCTTTGTGGGGCGCTGGTTGCACAAGGGCGGAACACCCTCAACGGTGATGGCGATGTTGGGGGTGCAAGCATGATTCAGATCTTGGCCATCGTTGCCTACAGCCACGACGGGCGCTGCAGAACCATCCGGATGGAGCCGGGGCGCGTCAACATAATCTCGGGCGACTCGCGTACCGGCAAGTCCGCATTGCTGGGGGTGATCGACTACTGCTTCGGCGCCTCGGAATGCGATGTTCCCGAAGGCAAGGTTCGTCGGAACGTCTCCTGGTTCGGTCTTCTGCTTCAAACCGAGCGTGGGCAGGCCTTCGTCGCGCGGCAAGTGCCAGCCGGTGATGCCAAGGCCAGCGAGGCGGTGTACGTCAAGACCGACTTGGAACTTGCGACCCCCGCGCACGCGGAACTCCGCCAGACCACGAACAGGGAAGGGCTCAGATCGCTGCTCGCGTCCTGGGTCGGCATGTCGGACTATCTGCATGAGCCGCCGCCGGGTCAAACACGGGTGCCGCTGGCGGCAACCATCAGCCATGCGCTGACGTTCTGCCTGCAATCGCAGAACGAGATTGCCCAGCGCCGCCACCTGTTCCATGGCGCAAGCGACCGCTTTGTGGCCCAGGCGATCAAGGACACGCTGCCGTACTTCTTGGGCGCGGTGACTGATGACTACGTGGCCAAGCAACAGGAATTGAAGCGCGTCCGCACCGAAATGCGCCAGATCGAGCGCAGGCTGGCCGAGGCTTCGGCCATCCGAGGTGAGGGGGTGACACGCGCGGACACCTTGCTGGCCGAAGCGAAGGCGGCAGGCCTGACAACGCTTGGAGACGGGGCGCTATGGCAGCAGAAGGTGGAGACGCTACGCCTGCTGCAAAGCTCACCGGTACCCAGTGCACTCGCAGAAGGTGGGGACGACGCGGAGTTCCGTCGTCTGACGGACGAACGCAACGGACTGCTCGGCGAGCAGCGCAGTTTGGTTGCCACACTCGAACGAGCACGCGCCTTCGAAGGCAACTCGCGTGGGTTCTCCTCGGAGGCAAGGGAGCATGCGGCGCGGCTGAATGCGGTGTCGGTCTTCGAGCAGGGGGTGGACGGACATGCGTGCCCGCTGTGCCTGCAGGGCTTGCCGGCCGAATCGAGTGCGCCGTCGATTGGCGAGCTGCGTGCCGCCCAGGCGTACATCGGTGAGCGCAGTGGCGCCATGGACTCGGCCACCCCTCGCATCGAGTCCGCGATTCATGAGGTCGAGGGCAAGCTGGTCGAGCTTCGGCGCCGCATGGACGGCAACCGTGAGTTGCTGACCGCGGTCAAACGCTCAAGCCAACGTCTGCAACTGGCCGCCGACACCGAGGCGCGGCGGGCGATGGTGCTCGGCCGCATCAGCCTGTATGTCGAGAACATTCCGCAGATGCCGGATCTGACGGCGCAGCAACGCCGGCTTGACGAACTGAAACTGCAGGAGCAGCAGCTTGACCAGGCCGTCAGCGCCGACGTGATCCAACAGAAGCTGGAATCCTGCTTGTCGAACGTGAATCGCTACCTGTCCGACTACGCTCGGCGGATCGGGCTGGAGTATTCAGAGAGCCCGCTTCGACTCGACCCGCGGGCGCTGACCATCGTGGCCGACACGCCCGAGCGCCCCGTGCCCATGTCCGAAATCGGCAGCGGCGAAAACCACGTCGGCTATCACATCGTTGCACATCTCGCGTTGCACACGTGGTTTGCGAACCGACAGCGACCGGTTCCATCCTTCCTGTTGTTAGACCAGTTGTCGCAGGCTCATTTTTCGCCGGACGCGGCACCACGCGACGGCGTGACCCAGGAGAAGCTGGATTCGGATCGGAAGGCCGTGAAGGCACTCTTTGGGCTCATCTTCGACGTGGTCGAAAGCCTGCAGGGGCGCTTTCAGGTTCTCATCACGGATCACCCGGACTTCAGCGACGATGCTCGCTTCCAAGCCGCATTACGCGAACGGTGGCGCGATGGGTTGAAGTTTGTGCCGGAGGACTGGCCGAGGGGCGACAGCGTCGTTTGATCGTCGCTGGAGCGGAATGGGCGTGGGGGCAGGCTGGGAATCGTTCCCGCCTCCGACGCACTTGAAAGCATGGCCGCGGATGAGATTCTGAACGCACGGTCCCGCATGGAGCGGGCCCACTCACCGCGTTCAGGAGCCCTTGATGAAATTCTCCAAAGCTGAAATCGAAGCCGTTATCGCGGCGTCCCCGCGCACGACGGTGCCCCTCAACAAACTGGTGCTGTCCGAAGAGCGCCAGGTGCGCCCGCAAGGCAGCACGCCCAAGCTGAGCATTGCGGAACTCGCTGCCTCGATCAAGGACAGCGGCGTGCTGCAGAACCTGATCGTCGTGAAGGGTGCACGCGGCATGTACGAGGTCTGCGCCGGCGGGCGCAGACTCGAAGCGCTGGCAGCGCTGGCGCAGGCCGATGACATCCCCGAGAACTACCCGGTGCCGGTGCTGATCGTGCCCGCAGACAAGGCGCTCATCGCCAGCCTCGCGGAGAACGTGTTTCACATCCCCATGCATCCGGCCGACGAATACGTCGCCTTCGCCAAGCTGATCGATGCGGGCAAGTCGGTCGAGGACGTGGCCGCGGCGTTCGGCGTCACGCCGCTGGTGGTGAAGCGCCGCATGAAGCTGGCTGCGGTGTCGCCGCGCCTGATGGCACAGTTTCGCGAGGGGCAGATCGGCTTGGATTGCCTGATGGTGCTGGCCTCGTGCGACGACCATGCGCGGCAGGAGCAGGTGTGGACCGGCATGCCGACATGGAACCGCCGTCCCGACTACCTGCGCCAGTTGCTGACGCAGGGCGAAATCGAATCCGACACCGATCCGGTTGCGCGCTATGTCACGCTCAAGGCCTACGAGAAGGCGGGCGGCGAGCTACGGCGCGACCTGTTCAGCGACGACGACAAGAAGGCCTACCTGCTCGACGCCGCCCTGCTGGACTCACTGGCGACCGACAAGCTGCGCAAGAAGGCCAGACAGGTCGCCGCCGAGGGCTGGAAGTGGGTCGACGTCCGGGCGCGCTATGTCTTCGAGGAGTTCGTCAAGTTCGGTGAGCTGCGCAAGACGCGGCGCACACCGGACGACGAAGAAGCGGGCGCCATGGCGGGCTTGCGGAGCCAACTCGACACCTTGCAGGCACGGATGGACGCGTTGCAGGAGCACGAGGGCGACGATGAGAACGATGACCGAGAGTTCCTCAAGCTCGAAGCCGAGGCCGAGGTGCTGGAGGCACAACTGAAGACCTTGCAAGATGCCCTGTGCGTCTGGCCACCCGAACTCATGGCCCAGGCCGGCTGCGTGGTCTTCGTGGGCAGCAGGGGCACGGCCGAGGTCAAGTACGGCTTGGTTCGGCCGGACGACCGCAGCGGCATGGCCGACGCCGCGCGGCAGGCCAGCGAAGCGGAGGGCGCGGGTGAATCCGTGGTGTCCATGCCCTCGGGCAAGACCAGACCCGTGCATTCCGAGAAGCTGACCAGGCGCCTGACGGCCCATCGCGTGGCGGCCGTGCAGGCCGAGTTGACGGCCCGCCCTGACGTGGCGCTGGCGGCACTCACGGCACAACTGGCGCAGCTGATCTTCCGTGACGATGCCCGCGGCTACCAGCGGCCGGAGACGGTCTTCGCCATCACGGCGGCAGACAGTCAGTCCGATCTGCAGGCGGCGGCCGAAGACATGCAGGGCAGCGCAGGCTGGGCCAGGGTTCAGGCCGAGCGCACGTCGTGGGCCGCTCGCCTGCCGCAGGAGATGGACCAGGTGTTCCCATGGCTGCTGACGCAGGAGCAGGCGACGGTGATTCAACTGCTGACCTTCACGGTCGCGGTGACCGTGACGGGCATTTACGGCACCGAGCCTGAGAGGCAGCGCACGGACGCGCTGGCCGCGGCCTTGGGGCTGGACATGAACAAGTGGTGGGCGGCAACCAGCGCTTCGTACTTCAGCCACGTGTCGAAGGCGCGCATTCTCGACGTGGTGACGGAAGCGGTGGATGTCAACGCGGCCAGCCCCTTGGCCGCGCTGAAGAAGGCCGACGCCGCGAGCGGCGCGGAACAGACCGTGGCGGCAACGGGCTGGCTGCCCGCATGCCTGCGCACGCGGCGGGCGGTGGAGACGTCGACCGAGGAAGCGCTTGACGATGCGCCGGAGCACGCCGCGTCCGAAGCCTTGGATGCGTAGCAGAGCGACTGCGACGACCGACATCCAGCCGCGCGCGGTACGGCCACACCGTGCGCTGTTCGGCGTCAAGGAGATCAGTCCTACGGAACGGGAGATTCTTCGTCACCGGGTGACCTTGCCGTAGGCGCGCCTCGCTTCGTTGCCGGCTGCCCACGCAGTTTCGGAAGGACGGCACCTAAATACGCCCCCGAGGCTCTGATGCGGGCGTGTCCGGCGAGGGCCGACACGGTGCGTCGAGCCGCAATGTCTACTTCCGGGTCTACAGGCCCGCCGCCACGCACCGGGGGCAGGGCGCCAGTGAGGCCCGTGTAGGTGTCCATCAGCACTTCATGGCGCAGGCCGTGTCCCGTGGCACCCCGCTCGCGCAGCGTGATGCCGAACTTTTCCATCACGTAGTCGAACCGGCGCAGGTTCCTTTTGAGGTCGCGCGTCGGATCGCCCATGTGGGCGTCCCGGCTGCTGGCCTGGTCTTGCGCGAACGCGACCGCCGCCACCCGTGCGGGGCTGTCCAGCGGGAGCCAGCGCACGCGCCCGCCTTTGCCCTTGACACGCACATACCGATCCGCCGCCGTGTCGTCTGGCGGCAAGCCGGTTTCGGCAAACGGCACGACGTGCTCGAATGGCCGGAACTGGATCGCCTCCTTGCGCCGCAGCCCGAAGGCCCGGATGAGCCGCAGGCTTGCGCCGACATGGCAATCGAAGGCGCACACATCGTTGATCAAGGCGTCGATGTCGATCCCCTGGGCCGACCAGCTCTTGTCGCGCTGGGCGTACTCGTGGCGCTGGTACTCGTCCACCACCAGGCCGTAATAGGCGGGGCTGCGCACGAAGCCGTGTTTGCCCATCCACATGCCCAGCCCGCGCAGGAAGCTCAGGTAGGTCTGGATGGTGGCCGGCGCCAGGTGATCCTGCTTCCAAACCTGCGCCATGGCGCGGATGTGCTTCTGCCCCAGGTTGCGCGGGTCGGGCATGGTCTTGAAGCCGGCCTTGAGCCGCAGGTCGCGGAAGAAGCGCCGCAGGAAGTGCGCGCGTTCGTGCCGCGTCTTGTGCGACACCGTCTTCTCCAGCGAGGTGTGCAGCGTGTTGAAGAGTTCGATCAGCACTTCGAGCACCTTCTCCGGCGATGCCTTGCCAGGTGTGTAGCGCGCCAAAATTTCCTTCGGCGACTTGCCCGCCCAACTCTGGCGGCGCGTGGGCTGGTACTGGGTGGACCGTCCCGGACTCGAAGGCTCCTGACGTCGGCGGCGGGATGTCGATGGTTGGGCTTCACGGTGATCGAGGGCGGGCATGGAAGGGCTCCAGGCTGAGACCCGCCGCCCGAACGGCGGGTTGGTTGGCAGCGACGTGGAATCCGAAGCGGTCGATCGGCAGGGCGGATTCCGTCGCCCCGGCCGGTGTGTGATCAAAGAATTCGGCGCCGCACGCGACCACGGCGTTGCGGCACCTACCCAGGCGGTTTGCCAACCGCTGCACACGCAGCGGCCAGCTCGGTCGGTCTTAAGAATGAAACGGGGTTGATCCGTCCCACCTGTGCATTTCTGCAACCGTGGGGTTGGTGATGCCCGCCGGCCTCATGGGCATGGCGGTCGGCATCGGCGGCAAGGTCAGGCCTTGCACGCGCGTGGTGGATCAGTTCTGGATTCGTAGCGCCATCGACTCGCATGGGTCCGCCCCTGACCGAATGTCCAGGGCGGTGCCGAGTCTGTGAGCGGGGGCGCGCGTGGAGCCCAACAGGGCAAACACGACCGCGCGCTGCGTGGAACGCGTGCTCAAGCGATGGCGGGAACAGCGGTGCGGCATCGGGTGCCGACCAGGGTGTCGAAGGCGGTGGCGCGTTTCAGGAACGCCCGGCGGTGAACGCCGGCAGGGCCACGGGCACATGCACTACGAAAGGGGACCTCGGGGCCGGCGCCTCGAAGGGCGATGGCTGTCCCGGCTCGAAGGCCGGGGCTTGAAGGGCAGGTAACGACTGCGACGCCTTGTGCTCCATGCGGAGCGGAGCCGGGATGGCTCTCGGGAGAACGTAGTTGACGACGGGCGCGGATGAGGGTCAAGGGCGGGCCGCCGCAAGCGCCGGGGTTTGGCAGCACTTGCGGGTGGCGCTTGAGGGGCCGGGACGCAGCCGTGAGCCGGGTTTATTGTCCCGAAGGGCTCGGGAGTGAGGCTGTGCGCGGGGTTGACAGCAGGAACTGCTGCCTCTGGCCCCGACCGGGACTTCGCATGCCTTGCCTTGGGTGCCCGCCGGTTCCGCCGGTCGTGGCCTGCCCACGGCAGCGTGCTCTTGACAGGGCAGTTTCGGGTGCGACCGTGGTTCGACACGCGGGCTGCCCCGACTCGCTTGGCCGAGCGATCTCGCCCTGCCGAGACTGCACCAGAGTCTGGTCGATCTCAGGCCGGACCTGATCGCGAAAGGCCAGGTTTTGAAGGGGCGTTCCGCGTGGATCGATCACTTCGAGCAGTCGAAGCTGGTCGCCTTGCAACCTTGCCTTGGAGCCATCCCATGGAACTGGTCGTTCGAGCGGTGGATGTCGGATTCGGCAACACCAAGTACGTCACCGGCGTCGGTGGCGGGAAGGTTGGCGACATCCGCTGCGCCAGCTTCCCGTCCCGCGCCTACCCCAGCCCCCGCGATCCGGCGAAGACGCTGGGCGCCGATGGGCGCAAGACCGTCGCCATCCCGATCAACGGCCTGTTCTACGAGGTCGGTCCGGATGTGATGCTGGCGGCCGATGCCTTTCGGGCGACGCAGATCCACGGCGACTACACCGACACGCCGCAATACCTGGCGCTCGCCCGCGGTGCTCTGCGCATGATGAAGGTCGAGACCATCGACCTGCTGGTTGTCGGCTTGCCGGTCGCGGTGTTCGCGGCGAAGAAGGCAGCGCTGGAGAAACTGATGTCCGGCCGGCACGACGTAGGCGGCGGGAAGGTGGTGACGGTGCGCAAGGCCTTGGCAATGGCCCAGCCGAACGGCGCGTTGATCGACTACGCCACGCAGAACGACAAGGTTGAAGCCATGGAGCGCGAGCAAAGCCTGGTGATCGATCCGGGCTCGCGCACGTTCGACTGGCTGGTGGCGCGCGGCATGAAGTTGTCGCACAAGCAGAGCCACTCGGTCGACCGCGGCGTGTCGAACATCCTGCAACTGATCGCCGACGACGTGAGCCAGGAGATCGGCAAGCCGTACACCAACCTGGACAACATCGACCTGGCCCTGCGCACCGGCAAGGGCCTGACGGTCTATCAGCGGACCTACAACGTGGCGCGCATGAAGCCGATGGTGGAGATCATCGCGACGGAGGCCGTGGCCGCCATGGTGCATCGCATCGGCGAGTCCTACAACGTCCAGCACGTGATCCTGGTCGGCGGCGGCGCATTTCTCTTCAAGAAGGCGGTGAAGGAAGCCTTCGCGACGCACCAGATCCTGGAGGTCAAGGATCCGATGTTCGCCAACGTCAGGGGCTATCAGATCGCCGGTACGAACTACGCCTACACCGCACTGCAGGCAACTGGCAGGACGCTGCGATCGATGCAGACCGAAGGGGGCGACTCATGACCCACGCCACAACGATGAAGGAAGAGCCCGTGCGCCTGCTGTTCGAGATGACGCGCGAGGACAACCCGCGCCTCTACGACGACCTGATCCGCTTCAACAAGGGCACCAAGCGGGTGAACCGGCTGCGGTTTCTGGCGCACGAGGGGCTGATCGCGCAGCACTGGATGGCGGCGCAGGGTGTCGCGGCAATGGGCCCGCTGATAAACCCGGCGAGCGAGCCGAGCGTCAGCTCGTCGGTCGCCCGTCACACCAACCAGGTCTTCGAGGCGCCGCCGGTCGGGGAGGGGTAGATGAAGAAGCATGCCAACCGACCTCTTGATGCGGTCAGCGCGTCCGAACTGGCGGAGATGGGGGTGTGCGAGCGAAGAGTGTTGCTGGCACATCGCCACGGCACGCGGCGGACGTCGGCGCAACGACGGGCAATGCGGCGAGGCCTGCGTGCGCACGAACGGTTTCATCGCGACGGGCTTGCTGCAAAAGAGGGAGCGAGTCGCCGGCGCCGCCCCACGTTTGCTTCGTTCGGCCGGTGGTTCGTGGGGCTCTGCACGCGCATTGCACTCGCTGTGCTGTGCGGGCTTGTTGGTCGCAGACATCGGGCCCGAGAGCCAGGAGAAGGCGGATGACGACCAACTGGCCTGCTTGGGCGCTGCTGACGCTCGCCCTGGCACTCGGGATGATCGTGGCCTTGCGGCGTCGACGCGCGGAGCTAGCTGATTGCATGGAGAGGGCCAGTCGCCCTTCGGACTTGAAGGATGCGGAACTGATCTACCTGGAGAAGCGGTTCGATGTGTCGGAGCCGGTGCGGCTCTCGACCAGGCTCGATCGCGCGTATCGGATGCCGTCGGGTCCGGTCGTGCTCTTGGAGCTTAAGACCCGTAGCGTCAATCGTGTGTTCCCGTCGGATGTGATTCAGTTGTCTGCGCAGAGGCTGGCGCTCGAGCGCAATACCCGGCACTTCGTCGCACACCACGGCTATGTGGTCACCCAGACGCCGGACGGCGCGCGCGAGGAACATCGCGTTCGGCTGGTCTCTGGAGAAGCCGTGGTCGCGTTGGTCAGGCGACGTGAGGCCATTCTGGCTGGACGGATCAATCCTCGACCCGCAGCTTCGGTCGGGGTGTGCAGCACCTGCGGCTATCGATCCATCTGCCGCATCGCCAGGCAGGTAAATCGTCTCGCAATGGCCAATCGCGAAACGCTACGTCCTTTGGCGTCTCTCTTCCTGGGTCATTCGACGCATTCACGTGAGCATCCGGGTCCGTACGCCGGGCTTCAACCCTCGCCAGCCATGAATCACGAATTGATAGGACAGCTTCGGATCGCAGGCGGAAAGCGCCAAGACTAAAGCGCTGCTGCAGAAATCGACCCTTGTCTATGCCAATCTTTGGGTGGTTAGCCGTGGCGCTGCTCATGTTGCAGAGGAACATCCATGCCCCATGTTCGACGCGATATGGGAGAGACGTTGAACGCGCGTCAGCGTGTGCTCGAAGAGGTTGTTTTTCGCGGCCAGTTTCCGCGGGGTTGAAGGCGCGCTTTCCGATGTTTTCATGAGTGCACTGGATCGGGAAATGTTGTCCCCGACAGCATGAGAGGACATTAGAAATGGCTGGCGGAATAGAAAAGCTCACGGCGCTCAAGGTTGCCCGACTCTCGAAGCCGGGTCGCTACGCCGACGGCAAGGGCCTGTACCTTCAGATCACGAAGGCCTTGGTGAAAAGCTGGATCTTCCGGTACGAGCGAGACGGCAAGGAGCGCTACATGGGCTTGGGTGCCACGCATACCGTGAGCCTCGCCGAGGCGCGGGAGCAGGCGAGAGACGCACGGGTCTGTTTGGCCGGAGGCAAGGACCCGCTCGAGGTGCGCAATGCGCTCGTTGTCGCCAACAAGGTCGAACAACTGAGCAATCTCGACTTCGACCGCTGCGCGGCGGACTACATCAAGAGCCACAAGGAAGCGTGGAAGAACGAGAAGCATCAGAAGCAGTGGGAGACCTCGCTGAGCACGTATGTCTCGCCGCACATCGGGAAGCTCCACGTTCGGCGCATTGACACCCCCTTGGTCCTGAAGGTGCTGCAGCCGATCTGGAAAACGAAGACGGAGACCGCATCGCGGATCCGCGAACGGATGGAGCGCGTCTTGTCTTGGGCTGCCAAACAGGGCTATCGCGAAGGCGAGAACCCGGCTCGGTGGCATGGTCACTTGGAAGAACTGCTGCCGAAGCCGGCGAAGCTCAAGAAGGTGAGGCATCACCCGGCCTTGCCGTATCGGGAAACCGGTGCATTTTTCGACGGATTGCGGTTGCAGAAGGGCATCGGGGCCCGAGCCCTGGAACTTACTGTCCTCACCGCCTGCCGGACCGGTGAAGTGCTTGGAGCGCAGTGGACCGAGATCGACTTCAAAGCGCGTGTCTGGGTCGTTCCCCCAGAACGGATGAAGAACGGCAAGGAACATCGCATCCCGCTGGTCGATGCCGCGCTGGACATCTTGAAGAAGCTCCGCGGTCTGCACCCGGTGCTTGTCTTCCCTGGGGCCAGGGAAGACAAGATGCTGTCGAGCATGTCAATGTTGACGGTGTTGCGGCGGATGAACCGTGCGGATCTGACTGTGCACGGGTTCCGCTCGACGTTCAGGGACTGGGCGGCTGAGATGACCCAGTACCCGAAGGAACTGGCCGAGCTTTCGTTGGCGCACACCGTGGGGAACGCCGTCGAGAACGCCTACCGGCGCTCGGACCTCTTCGAGCGTCGCCGCGCGCTGATGCAGGACTGGGCGGCCTGGTGCGCAGTTGTTCAGCCGGATACCGAGGAAACCGCGGATGCCGGAGGTGAACCGGAGCTTGAAGTCACGGATGCCGCAGAGCAGGAGGGGCCTCGTAGTGCTGCCTGAGAATCGCCAGTGCAGCAGGCAACAGGGTGGCTTGGCGTGGGGCCCGACTCGCCCTGTGTGGCATCATGACGGGGGTCGGAAGTTCGACGGAGGGATGGTCCGCCCTACAGGGCTCTCCGCCCAAATCGACGACCCCCGCTACAACCCCCGGATGCGACGCGGATTTGATGGGTTTTCGTGGGACGTTAAGAAGTGGTCGCTTGCCCTGCCCGCAAAGTCCGGAGTGAAATCTTGGACGCAGTGAGACGCTGTGACGGCCTAAGGGCCCGGACGTCCACTCCGCCAAAAAATCAACGGGTTGCAACAGCGATGTTGCAACCCGTTGTGCTTTGTGGGCGCTCTATCACACCGCCCAGCGCACGCGGTGGCTCAACCAGGGCGGCTGGGGCGTGCCGCGTGCACGTGCCAACACAGCATCGCGCTCGCGTGCGGCTTCAGCTTCCGCGTCGTACTGCGCGGCGCGCTCGATGACGCTGCGCAGTGACTGTTCCACGCGCACGCCGATCTCTGCGTCGACCTCGTAGCGGCCGTCCACGCTCGGGATCTGCGCATCGCTGGCGTAGACCGCGTCGAGGATGTCGCGAGCACCCAGCGCCGACAGCACCGGCTTGAGCGCGTAGTCGAGAGCCAGCAGGTGAGCTGCGCTCCCGCCCGTGGCGAGTGGCAGCACGGTCTTGTCGCGCAGTCCGTCCTGTGGCAACAGGTCGAGGAAGCTCTTCAGCAGGCCGCTGTAGGCGGCCTTGTAGATCGGGGTGGCGACGAGGACGACCTGCGCCTCCAGCACCTTGCGGATCGCGGCCTGGATGTCGGTGTCGGCGAATTCGGCGTGCAGCAGTGCCTGGCCGGGCAGGTCGCGGACCGTGATCGTCTCTGTGGTGGTCGCGTGAGGCTGCAGCCTGGCCTGCGCCAACTGGAGCAGGGCGCCGGAGCGCGAACGCAACGAGGGACTGCGAGAATGCTGATGACTTTCATGGGGTTCTGGTTTGGTGTGCGAGAGAGAGAAGTGCAGTCGCGGAACAACCCTCGACCCTAAGCCGCGAGGTCCCGGTGGACAAGGACGCTTTGCGGCTTTGCATATGCCGGCCCGTCTGACCGTGCCACGGCGAGAAGAGGGGGAAGCCCTCCACCCGGCAGCCGTGCCGTCTCATAATGGATTCGTCATCGCTCCGAAGGAGGCAGGCATGGTCGTCGAAACGAACCCGTCTTCGATCGCATCGTCCGCGCGCATCGACCTCTTGCGCGACGTCGACGTCGCCTATTGGTGTCGCTTGCTGGACGTCGACCACGCGCAGTTGCGTCGAGCCGTCCAGCAAGTCGGTCCGCGCGCCGAGTCGGTGGTGCGCTACCTGAAGCGCGAGCTGCCGGCCTCCGGCCCCGAGTACGACCCGCCCGGCGGTTGAGCGCTCGGCGACGCTGGCGTCGGCGCGCCGAAATCGCAGTGCCTGCAGCTGGTTGAGCGCCTCACAGTCCGTGGCAGACAGCGATTCGACCAAGCTTTGGGCTTGGCGGCGAAGCTGCCCTTGCCCTGCAGCTCGATCTGCGCAAGCAGCGGTGTGCCGGGCAGGCGGACCAGGGTAGCGGGGGATCTGGCGGCGCGAGAAGCGTTCATCGGCAACTTGTCACGACGAGTTGCCGGGAGCGTCGCGGCGCCCGCTGGTGCGGCCAACCGGGCGGATCGCATATCGAACCTCGCCCTGCTCGCACATACCGGGACGACGAGCGCCGCGGATCAGCGGCGGCGCGCCGGGGTCAACGGGTCACGACGTGGCCGTCGCTCGCTGGCAGGAGTCGATGCTGCGCAACCGGTCGAACTCTCGCCGGGCCACCAGCGCCGGGTCGCTGGCGCCTTCACGCGCCTGCAGTTCATAGGCCAGATCGAGGTAGCCGTGGAAGTTGCCGCGCCCTTCGGAGAGGGCCTGACATTGCTGCGCGAAGGTTTCAGCCCAGATGATCTTTTGTACCGTCGTCATTCATGTACTCCAGGGCGGCAGCGGGGCGCCGCGCTCAGTGGTTGCTCCTGCGCCGTAAGCGTAGACGGGACCGGCTGTTCATGGGCGCAAGCGGGCCCCCCTGAAGCGAGGGCGTCGCGGGCCACGCGTGTGAAGTTCTTGCGATTCCGATGCAGTGGTCGTCGCAGCGGGAGTTGGTCGGCGAGGCCCGCCCGAGGCTTTCCACCGCTTCCGTTTCGCCGGAACTTGTGATCTCCTCGCCACAACCGCGCCATTGGGGCGACCCACAACCAGGAGACTTAACCGTGACCACCGCTGGCAACCGCCAACTGCTGCTCGCCCGCCATCCCGAAGGCCGCATCCGCGACGAAGATTTCCGCCTCGTCGACGCGCCGCTCGCGCCGCTCGCGGACGGCCAGGTGCAGGTGCGCACGATCTACCTGTCGATCGACCCGACGATGCGCGTCTGGCTGCACCCGACAGACAACTACCTGCCGATGATCCAGCCCGGCGAGGTGTTCCGCGGCATCGGCATCGGCGTGGTCGAGGCCACGCGGCACCCTGGCTTCGCACAGGGCACGCTGGTGCAGGGCCTGTTCGGCTGCCAGCAACGCGTGATCAGCGATGGCTCGGACCTGCTCGTCTTGCCGGACATCGCGCCGCTGCCGGTCACGGCTCATTTCAGCCTGCTCGGTCACATCGGCATGACGGCCTACTGCGGCCTCGTCAAAGTGGGCGCGGCGAAGGCCGGAGAGACCTTGCTGGTGTCTGGCGCCGCCGGTGCCGTGGGCGCGCTGGTCGGCCAGATCGGCCGCATCCTCGGCTGCCGCGTCGTCGGCGTGGCGGGCGGCGCCGAGAAGTGCCGCTACCTGACCGAGGTGCTGGGCTTCGATGCCGCGGTGGATTACCGCGCCGCCGACTTCGACGCGTCGCTGGCCGCAGCCTGTTCGAAGGGCATCGACGTGTACTTCGACAACGTCGGCGGGCACACCCTCGAGCTCGCTCTGGGGCAGATGAACGACTTCGGCCGCATCGTTTGCTGCGGCATGATCTCGACCTACAACGACTACGATGTGCCGGGTCCGCGCAACATCGTGCAGGTGGTGCTGAAGCGGCTGCGCATGCAGGGTTTCGTGATCCTTGATCCCGAGCACGACCCGAAGGAGGCCTACGCGCACCTGCTGCAGTGGGCCGGAGAGGGCCGCCTGCAGCATCGCGCGCATGTTGTCGAAGGCCTCGAACGCGTGCCCGATGCCATCAACATGCTGCTTGATGGCCGCAACCAGGGCAAGCTGATGGTTCGCCTGTCGGACGAGCCTGCCGCGGCATGAGGCTTGCGCTTTACTCGGACCTGCACCTGTCGGTGCAGCCGCTGGACGTGCCGTCGACGCCGGCCGACGTGGTGGTGGTGGCGGGCGACGTGTCGCGGCCCGCCGGCGCCATCGCGTGGGCTCGACAGTTTCCGCAGCCCACGCTGTTCGTTGCGGGCAACCACGAGTTCTACGGCGGCGATCTCGTGACCACGCTGCGGCAGTTGCGTGAGCAGGCGCAGGGCAGCGCGGTGCGGGTGCTGGAGCGCGACGAGTGGCACCACGGCGGCGTGCGCTTCCTCGGCTGCACGCTGTGGTCCGACTACCGCCTGTTCGCTACCGTGGTGGAGCGTGACGCCGGGGTGCGACAGGCGACCGAACTGGTGCGAGACTTCTCGCGCGTTCGCGTGGCACCGGAGTTCGACCAGCTTTTCACGCCCGCGCTGTCGCAACTGCTGTTCGACACGGCCGTCGACTGGCTGGAGGCGCGCTTCGCCGAACCGCACGACGGCCCGACGGTGGTGGTGACCCACCATGCGCCCTCGCGCGGCAGCATCGCGGACAAGTTCGCCGGCTCGCCGCTGAACGCCTGCTTCGTCTCCGACCTGGAGGCGCGCATCCTGCGCTGGCAGCCGCAGCTCTGGCTGCACGGTCATGTGCACGACAGCTTCGACTACCGGATCGGCCGGACCCGGGTGGTCGCCAATCCGCGTGGCTATGCGCCACGCGGTCAGGTAGAGAACCCGGCGTTCGATCCGGCGCTGCTGATCGAGGTCGACTGAGCCGGGCCCGTCGGCCCGGACCCTCACGCTTCCGTGGCGGTCTTGCGTCGGCCAAGCGGCAACGTGACCAACCCGGTCGTGAGCGCCGTGCCGACCAGGATGACCGCGCAGCCGATCACCATCGCCGTGGTGATGCCCTCGGCCAGGAATATCCAGCCCCACAGCACAGCGAACGCCGGAATCAGGAAGGTCACCGCGATCGTGTTGGACGGGCCGATGCGGGCGATCAGGCGGAAGAACAGCACGTAGGCCACGCCGGTGCAGGCCAGTGCCAGCAGGCCGACCGCCAGCCAGGCCGTGGCCGAGGGCGCCTGCGTGGGCCAGAACCACAGCATCGGCAGCGTGAGCACGAGCGCCGCCGACACCTGGCTGCCGGTGGCCACGGCGAGCGGCGCCACGCCGGTGAGCCGCTTCTTGGTGAAGCTGGCCGACCAGCCGTAGAGCAGGGTCGCGCCCAGGCAGGCAACGACCGCCCAGCCGGTGCTTGTGCCATCGGCGCCCGGCTTGAAGCTGGCCTTGTCCCAGGCCAGCCACAGCACGCCGCCGAAGCCGATCAGCAGGCCCAGCACGCGCGATGGCGTCAGCCGGTCCTTGAGCCACAGCCAGGCGATCAGCGCACCCCACAGCGGAGTGGTAGCGTTGAAGATCGACGACAGGCCGGCGGTGATGGCGAGCGCCGCATAGCTGTAGGCCAGGAAGGGCAGAGCCGAGTTGGCGAGTCCCACCAGGAAGATGTCGCGCCAGTGTGTACGCAGCACACCCAGCTGCCGGCGGGCGGCCAGCAGCGGCAGCAGGAACAGCGTGGCCCCCAGCACGCGCAGCCCGGCCAGCGCCACCGGGCCGAATTCGCCGGCCCCCAGGCGCATGAACAGGAAGGAGGCACCCCAGAGCGCCGCCAGCAGGCACAGCTCGAGGACGTCGGCCGGCTTCACAGCAGGGTGCCCTCAAGCCGCAGCAACGCCGCCTTGCGCTCCAGGCCACCGGCATAGCCGGTGAGGGAGCCGCTCGTGCCCAGCACGCGGTGGCAGGGCACGATCACCGCGACCGGGTTGCGGCCGATCGCCGCACCCACCGCCCGCACCGCCGACGCACGGCCGAGCTGCTGCGCGAGGCCACCGTAGCTGAGCGTGCGGCCCGCGGCGATGCCACGAAGCGCCTCCCACACCGATTGCTGGAACGGCGTGCCCTGCGGATCCAGCGCGATCGTGAAGGGTGCCGAACCGTCGCGCCAGTAGTCGGCGAGTTCATCGAGGGCCTGGACGATCCAGCGTTGGCCGGCGTCGACCGGCGCATCGATCGTGCCGGGATGGTGCTTCTGACCGTCGAACCAGAGGCCCGCGAGGCCGCGCTCGGTGGCTGCGAGTGTGATCGGGCCGAGCGGCGTGTCGGCCCGGGCCTGGGCGGCGAACGAACGAGGTGGCATGGGGCGCTTGGACGGAAAGGTCGCCGGAGATCCCGTTGAGCAGCCAGCCGGCGACGGACCCGCGATCTTAGGCTGGGCGGGCGTGACGCACTCGGCGCGAGGAAACCCGGTGACCGGCGGGCCGAAGCAGGGGGCGTCCCTACAATCCGCCGGTCTCCTCAGTCTTCTCATTCAGGACGGACCCCCGCATGCAAGTTGCAGCTTCGATCTTCAAGGCCTATGACATCCGTGGCATCGTCGGCAAGACGATCGACGAGCAGTTCGCCGAGCACCTCGGCCGTGCGTTCGGCAGCGAGGCGCGCAAGCTGGGCGAGAAGGCGGTCGCGGTCGGCAGGGACGGGCGCCTTTCCGGGCCGGGGCTGTCGGCCGCGCTGATCCGTGGCCTGGCCTCGACCGGTCTCGACGTGGTGGACCTGGGGCCGGTCACCACGCCGATGCTGTATTACGTGGCCGCCACGCGCGCAAAGCACGGCTGCCGCAGCGGCATCCAGGTCACCGGCAGCCACAACCCGAAGGACTACAACGGCTTCAAGATGGTGCTGGGCGGCCGCGCGATCTACGGCGAGGACATCCAGGGTCTGCGCCGGCGCATCGAGGCCGAGGACTACGTGAAGGGCCAGGGCCGCTCGGCCGCGATGGACATCGGCGCCGAGTACCGGCACCGCATCACCAACGACTGCAAGCTGGCCCGGCCGATGAAGATCGTGGTCGATTCCGGCAACGGCATCCCCGGCGCGTCGGCGCCCGGCATCCTGCGCGCGCTGGGCTGCGAGGTGATCGAGCTCTACTCCGAGGTCGACGGCGACTTCCCGAACCACCATCCCGATCCCTCCAAGCCGGAGAACCTGGTGGACCTGATCCGCACCGTGAAGGAGACCGGTGCCGAACTCGGCCTGGCTTTCGACGGCGACGGCGACCGCCTGGGCGTCGTGACCGCCGATGGCCAGAACATCTTCCCCGACCGGCAATTGATGCTGTACGCGCAGGACATCCTGCAGCGCCACCCCGGCGCGCCGATCATCTTCGACGTCAAGTGCTCGCAGCGCCTCGTCGCGGCGATCCGCAAGGCCGGCGGCGAGCCGGTGATGTGGAAGACCGGCCACTCGCTGATCAAGGCAAAGCTCAAGGAGAGTGGCGCACCGCTGGCCGGCGAGATGAGCGGCCACATCTTCTTCGGCGAGCGCTGGTATGGCTTCGACGATGCCACCTACACCGCGGCGCGGCTGCTGGAGATCGTGTCGCGCCACAAGGACCCGAGCAAGCTGCTCAACGCCCTGCCCACCAGCTACAGCACGCCTGAGCTGAACGTGCCCTGCGCCGAGGGCGAGCACCACGAGGTGGTGGCCCGGCTGCGCGAAGTGGCCAAGTTCCCCGGCGCCAGCGAGGTGATCACCATCGATGGCCTGCGCGCCGAGTTCAAGGATGGCTTCGGCCTGGTGCGCGCCTCCAACACCACGCCGGTGCTGGTGCTGCGTTTCGAGGGCCACACGGCGGCGGCGCTGGAGCGCATCCAGGCGCAGTTCATGGCCGCATTGCGCGCCGTGAAGCCGGACGCGCAGGTCGCCGCGGCGGCGCACTGAGCGGCGCCGTCGCCTCGCGGCCGCCATGGACGTGAAGGCCGGCTTCGCGCGCTTCGTCTACGGCAGCCTGTTGCGCGCGCTGAGCCCGGTCTACGCGCTGCGGCTGTGGTGGCGCGGGCGCGCCGAACCGCCGTACCGCCAGGCCATCGGCGAGCGCTTCGGCCGCTATGCCGGGACCGCGGTGCCCGGCGCGGTGTGGATCCATGCCGTGTCGCTCGGCGAGACCCGGGCCGCCCAGGCGCTGGTCGATGCGCTGCGCGACGAACAGCCGTCGCTGCGCCTGCTGCTCACCCACGGCACGGCGACCGGGCGCGAGGCCGGCGCCGCCCTGCTGCGCGCCGGTGACGCCCAGACCTGGCTGCCCTACGACACGCCGGGCGCGACGCGCCGCTTCCTGGCCCATTGGCGGCCGGCGGTCGGCGTGCTGATGGAAACCGAGGTGTGGCCCAACTTGATGCGCAGCGCCGCCGCCGCCGGCGTGCCTGTGCTGCTGGCCAATGCCCGCCTCAGCGAGAAGAGCCTGCGACGCGGTGCGCGCTTCGCGGTACTGCTGAGGCCGGCCTTCGCGGCGCTCGTGCGCGTGCTGGCGCAGACCGAGGCCGACGCGGCACGCCTGCGCGACGCCGGCGCACGCCGCGTCGACGTGATGGGTAACCTGAAGTTCGACGTGGATCCCGATGCCGCGCTGTGCCGGCTCGGCGAACGCTGGGCGCAGGCGAGCGGCCGGCCGCTGGTGCTGGCGGCCAGCACCCGCGAGGGCGAGGAGCCGCGCTGCTGG
>NZ_AZSN01000004.1:0-73016 GCF_000576225.1 Methylibium sp. T29-B
CGGCACGCGCTCGGCCAGGCGGTCGAGTGCGCCGGCCGGCGTCGGGAACAGCGGTGCGTCGCGCCAGGCCTGGAGCGGATAGGCGAGCAGCAGCAGGGCCAGCGGCAGCAGCCACGCCCAGCCGGGCAAGCCGCTCGCGGCGCCGCTGGCCAGCAGCGACACCGGGAAGCCGGCTGCGACGATCAGGCTGCGCATGCGGGTGCCGCTCAGGCTGCCGAGAGCCAGGCCGGTGGCCGAAGCGCAGGCGATCGCCAGCCAGAGCGGTGCGGGTGTCGAGCGCAACAGCAGGAAGAGCGCCCAGGCGGCGGCCCAGCCCAGCAACGCGGGCAGGGGCCAGAGGCGTTGCAATGCCGGCCCGCGGCGGATGCCGCTCGGGGCAACCGGGTCGGGCCGCGCAGCGGTGACCGGTGGGACGGGCAGGGCGGATGACATCGAGGGCGTCCCGGAGGGGGCCGCGAACGGAGGGGCCGGTACCGAGGGCGGCTGCCGGCGGGAGGAGATCAGTGCAGTTGGAGGGCGCCCGCCGCCTTGCCCTTGCCGGCGCGCGCTGGCGGGTTGCACAGGCCGCAGGTGAAGTGCTTGCCGATCTCGTGCGGGTGCGTGACGAAATGCCCACCGCACTTGGAGCATTCGGTCATGGTCAGCATGCCGTTGTCCACGAACTTCACCAGGCGCCAGGCACGCGTGACGGACAGCAGCGCTTCCAGGCCCTGGGCTTCGGTCTGCTCGAGATAGAGACGGTAGGCCTTGATCACGGTGTCGATCTCGTCGAGCGCCGCAACCTTGTTCAGGTATTCGTGGATGTTCAGGAACAGGCTGGCATGGATGTTCGGCTGCCAGGTCATGAACCAGTCCGTGGAGAAGGGCAGCTGGCCCTTGCTCGGCGACTTGCCCGCCACTTCCTTGTACAGGCGCAGCAGGCGCTCGTAGGACAGGTCGGTCTCCGACTCCAGCACCTGCAGGCGGGCACCGAGCTGGATCAGCGTGACGGCACGTTCGATCTGCTTGGCTTCGGTGAGGATGCTCTTGTTGCGCATGATGTCGGTCTCGCAGGGGTCGTCGGTCAGGCGGCTTCCTGATGGCGGCCAGCCATCAGGATGTTGGCGTGCAGGCGGCTGACGCTGTCGTTGGCGGCGCCCTTGCCGTGGTTGGTCAGCAGGCTCCACACCATCTCTCGTCCACGCGCATGCGGCACAGCAGCGTGTTGCCGGAGGCGATCTTCATCATCTGCGCCGGGCTCAGCAGGCCGATCAGGTCGGCCGTCTCTTCCGAGATGCCGAGGCGGAACAGGGCCTGGTCGCGGTCGGCGCGGATCAGGCTCTGCGCCAGCATCAGGTAGGACAGATTGGCTTCGCGAATCTCGATCAGGATCTGTTCGGTGTTCATCAGGGTGCTCCTCGTGCGGTTGCCGGTCGTCTTTCGCTGGTGCAGCGGGTGTTCGTTTCAGCGTGAAATGGATTGTGAAGATCGGAGATGCACAGGAACATCAGCCCAGTTCTGTGGTTCGGGTCTCGCTTATTCGACCGCCCGTGTCAGGCAACTTCCTACACGCCCCAGTAGGCAGCGCGTCGACGCGGCGGCTCAAGTGGCGGCGCGAGATGCCGATGACGGCCGTGGTGAGGAGGAAAGTGCTCTTCCCGGCCAGGCTGACAGGAAACCCGCAGCCCTCAAGTTGCCAGGACGGGCTCCGATAACCCCCACAACGGGACCAAGCGATCGGTTCCGGGGTCCGGAGTAGGCGACCGATGTTTCGTAGAGGGCACAACCATTCCGCCCCTCCCACGAGATCTGAGGATGACGTACGCCGGGCGCAGCAGGCCCTCGAAACCCGCTGTTGGAGATCGAGGGTTAGTTCACGGTGATGAGGCCCCAGGGCCGAGCCACCGAGGCAATGCCGGCGCTGCCGGAGAGTCATTTCAACCGTTCAGGAGATTCAGATCATGGCAATGTCAGTCAACACCAACATCGTTTCGCTCAATGCGCAACGCAACCTCGGCACCTCTCAGTCGTCGCTGGCAACGTCCATGCAGCGCCTGTCTTCCGGCCTGCGTGTCAACAGCGCGAAGGACGACGCCGCCGGTCTGGCGATCGCCGAGCGCATGAACGCGTCGGTCCGTGGCCTCAATGTCGCGGCGCGCAACGCCAACGACGGCATCTCGCTGGCGCAGACCGCCGAAGGCGCGCTGGGCAAGGTCGGCGACATGCTGCAACGCATGCGTGAACTGGCCGTCCAGTCGGGCAACGCCACCAACAGCGCCGACGACCGCAAGGCCCTGCAGGCCGAAGTCACGCAACTGCGCGACGAAATCGACCGTGTGGCGAAGCAGACGACCTTCAACGGCCGCAAGCTGCTCGACGGCTCCTTCACCGCGGCGGCCTTCCAGGTCGGCGCCGGCGCCGGCGACAACATCACGGTCGGCAGCCTGACGAACGCATCGGCCAGCAACCTGTCGAAGATCACCTACGCCGAAATCTCCAGCGGTGACCTGGCGAAGGACGACACCGACATCACGACGCTGGACGCGATCGCCGACGGCGACCTGCAGATCACGATCGACGACGGCGGCGACAACGAACTGGTGGTCGAGGTGGGTGCGATCGCCCAAGCGAGCTCGGGCTTGGAGCGTCTGGGTCAGGTGGCCGAGGCGATCAACCGCAAGACCAGCGACACCGGCGTGTCGGCCTACCTGGTGGCCAATGACGACGGCACCTACAAGCTCGACATCAAGGCCTCGCGCCTGGATGCCGACGGTGCCCCGCTGTCGGTGGAGTTCACCGGCTTCGATACCACGACCACGGGTCTGGACGAAGGCGACGTGCCCGCCGCGGTGACGGATGCCATTGGCATCGACGCGCTGAGCATCGAGACCGAATCGGATGTGTGGGTGTCGATCAAGAAGATCGACAGCGCACTGGACCAGGTGAACAGTGCCCGCGGTACCCTGGGCGCGATCCAGAGCCGCTTCGAGAATGCGGTGTCGAACATCCAGATCCAGGCGGAGAACACCGCGGCCTCGCGTGGCCGGATCATGGATGCCGACTTCGCGTCGGAAACGGCCAACCTGTCGCGCTCGCAGATCCTGCAGCAGGCCGGTACCGCCATGGTGGCCCAGGCCAATCAGCTGCCGCAGCAAGTGCTGTCGCTGCTGCGCTGATCGGCCTCCCGCGGCGGCCTCCGGGCCGCCGGCCCCGGGATCCTCGGGCCCCGTCCGTCAGGACGGGGCCTTTTGCTTTCCGGGGCCGAAATGCGCCGGAAGTCGGCCTCTTTTCGATCCATCGTCACCCCCGCAGGTCACCAAGAATGGCTACACCGAACAGGTAAGCCGGCTTCGGGCCGGAGATCCTCGATTCTTCAAGGAGCATTTCCATGGCCCAGACCATCAACACGAACGTCATCTCGCTGAATGCCCAGCGGAACCTGAACACCAGTCAGTCCTCGCTGGCCACCTCGATGCAGCGGCTGTCGTCGGGTCTGCGCGTCAACAGCGCGAAGGACGATGCCGCCGGCCTGGCGATCGCCGAGCGCATGAACACCCAGGTGCGCGGCTTGAACGTCGCGGCGCGCAACGCCAACGACGGCATCTCGCTGGCCCAGACCGCCGAAGGCGCGCTGGGCAAGCTGGGCGACATGCTGCAGCGGATGCGCGAACTGGCGGTGCAATCGGCCAACGCCACCAACAGCGCCGACGACCGCAAGGCGCTGCAGGCCGAAGTGAACCAGCTGCGCGACGAGATCGACCGTGTGGCCAAGCAGACCAGCTTCAACGGCAAGAAGCTGCTCGACGGCTCCTTCACGGCGGCGACCTTCCAGGTCGGGGCCAACTCCGGTGATGCGATCACCGTCGGCAGCCTGACCAACGCCACCGCGGCGGTGCTCTCGAAGATCACCTACGCCGAGGGCGCGAGCGCCGACCTGACGCTCGACGGCACGACCATCACGGACCTGGCCGCGATCGCCGACGGCGACCTGCAGATCACGATCGACGGCGGTGGCGCGAACGAGCAGATCGTCGAGGTCGGCCCGATCGCCGAGGCCAGCACCGAAACCGAACGCCTGGGCCAGATCGCCGAGGCGATCAACCGCAAGACCACGGACACCGGCGTCTCCGCCTACTTGGTGAAGAACGACGACGGGACCTTCAAGCTCGACATCAAGGCATCCAAGCTGGATGCTACTGGCGCCGCGCTGGCGGTGGAGTTCACCGGCTTCACCACCGCGACGACGGGTCTGGACGAAGGCGACGCGATCGCCGAGGTCGCCGACGACATCGGCCTGAGCGACTTGAACATCGAGACCGATTCCGCCACCTGGGTGTCGATCAAGAAGATCGACAGTGCGCTCGACCAGATCAACGGCGCACGCGGCACGCTCGGCGCGCTGCAGAGCCGCTTCGAGAACGCGGTGTCGAACATCCAGATCCAGGCCGAGAACCTGTCGGCCGCGCGTGGCCGCATCATGGACGCCGACTTCGCGATGGAAACGGCGAACCTGTCCCGCGCCCAGATCCTGCAGCAGGCCGGCACTGCGATGGTGGCGCAGGCCAACCAGCTGCCTCAGCAGGTGCTGTCGCTGCTCAAGTAAGACGCCTTCCGGCGACCTGCTTCGGAGAGCCGCGGCTGTCCGGTGCCTGACGGCGCCGGGCCCGCGGCTTCAGTTTTCTGCGCGAGCGCCGATAGCCCCTCATCAATCCGTCCGGACTCAGCATGGCCATCTCTTCACCCGGTCTCGGCAGCGGCCTCGACGTCAGCAGCATCGTCTCGCAGCTCGTGGCGCTGGAGCGCAAGCCGCTGGAGAAGATGCAGACCGCGGCGACGTTCATGCAGACCCAGGTCTCGGCCTACGGTCAGTTGCAGAGCCTGGTGTCCGCCGTCGGCGACGCTGCGAAGGCGCTCGCCAAGCCCACCCTGTGGCAGGCGGCGTCGGCAGGCACCAGCGACGCCACCTCGGTCGCCGCCACCGCCAGCGCGGGCGCCGCCATCGGCAGCTATTCGGTCAGCGTCTCCCAGATCGCACGCGCGCAGAGCCTGGCCTCGGCGGTGTTCACCGCGCCGACCGACGTGGTCGGTGCCGGCAAGATGACGATCGAACTCGGCGGCTACAACGTCGCGAACGATCCGGCGTTCACCCCGAAGACCGGATCGACGACGCTCGAACTCGAGTTCGCGGAGGGCACGACGCTCGAGCAGGTGAAGACGCAGATCAATGCGGCGAACGCCGGGGTCTCGGCGGCGATCGTGCGCGACGCGAACGGTGCCCGCCTCACGCTGACCAGCACCACGACCGGACTGGACAGTACCCTGCGCGTCGCCGTCAGCGACGCCACCGGGGCGCTGACAGGCCTGGCCTACGACCCGGCCAGCGGTGCCAACCCGATGACGCAGACGCAGGCCGCGGTCAACGCCCTCGCATCGATCAACGGCCTGGCGATCGAGTCGCCCACGAACCGCCTGACGGGCACGCTGGACGGCGTGACGCTCGATCTCGTGAAGGTCACCACCGCACCGGTCACCGTGAACGTCACGACGAACACCGGGACGATGCGCGACGCGATCAAGAAGTTCTCCGACGCCTACAACGCGCTCAACACCTACCTGGTCACGCAGACCAAGTACGACGAGGAGAACAAGATCGGCGGCACCTTGCAGGGCGACAGCGCCGCCGTGGGGCTGCGCAATCAGTTCCGCGCCATGCTGCGCCAGGACAGCGCGGCCTCGGCCGAGCTGACCCGCCTGTCGGACATCGGCTTCAACGTGCAGCGCGATGGTTCCATCGTGCTCGACAACGCCAAGCTCGACGCGGCGCTCGCGAAGCCGGCCGAGCTGTCGAAGCTCTTCACGACCAATGACACGGCGAACCCCGCGTCGACGGGCCTGGGTGTGCGTTTCCAGAAGCTGGCCGACATGTCGACCGGTACCGACGGCGTGATCGCCAGCCGCAATGCGGGGATCAAGGCCCGCCTGGAGCGTAACAAGGACGACCAGGAGAAGGTCAACGACCGTGCCGACCGCATGCAGGTCCGGCTGACCCAGCAGTACACGGCGCTGGACACCCAGATGGCCAAGCTGACCGCCCTGTCGACCTACATGACGCAGCAGCTGACCGGCCTGTCCAACCTCTACAACAAGAAAGACTGAGGTCGTTCCCGATCCGCGCATTCGCGGGGTCGGTTGAAACGCAGGGCGATTTCGAGTGTGTGGCGCTCAAGACCGGGCGCGCAGCGGCCGATAAACACTCAGCCCCACTCGAATGCCGGACCTTCAGTCATGTTTGCCCAGAGCAGCCCCTACTCGCCGTCGCGCCACCACGCCTCCAGCCAGGCCTACAACCTGGTCGGCGTCGAGACCGGCATCGGCGGCGCCTCGCCCCACCAGCTGGTCGCGATGCTGTTCACCGGATTGCTCGATGCCGTGGCGCGTGCGCGCGGCGCACTGCGCGACGGCCAGATCGAGCGCAAGGCGCACGAACTGAGCCGGGCGGTCCGCATCGTCGAGGAAGGACTCAAGGGCGGGCTGAGCCCGGCCGGCGGCGCCCTGACCGAGCAGCTGTCATCGCTCTACAGCTATGTCAGCACGCGCCTGATGCAGGCCAACCTGCGCAACGACGATGCCGCGCTGGCCGAATGCGTCAGCCTGATCGAGCCGCTGCGCGATGCCTGGTCGACGATCCGCGCCCAAAGCGACATGCCGGCGGTTCGCTGAGCGTCCCGACGACGATCCATCGACAAGGAAGTTTTTCGATGAGTACGCCATTGCTGAACTACTACGAGGCCATCGAACGCGCCAGCGAGCAGATGCTCGAGGCCGCGCGCGGCGGCAACTGGGACCAGGTCGTGAAGCTCGAAGGGGCCTGCGCGGTGCTGATCAATCAGCTCAAGCAGGCTGCGGCGACCCGTGAACTCGGCGCGGACGAACGCCAGCTCAAGACCCGCATCATGAAGCGCATCCTCGTCAACGACGCCGAGGTCCGTACCCTGGCCGAGCCCTGGCTCGAGGACCTCGATCAGCTCCTGGCCGGCCGGCCGAAGATGCTGCACTGATCGAAACCGAACCCGACTCCCATCAGACTGCTGCCGAGAGAATCCGAGCGATGGAAACGCTGCCGATGCCGCTGGAGGCCATGAGCGGTTCTCCACATGGCCTGGGTGAATTCAGGGTGAGCGCGCCGGCCGAGGTGTTCAGCCTGCTCAAGCAATGCGCCGACGGCAACGTGCTGTTGAGCCTCAGCTCCCCGGAGGGCGCCGCCTACACGACCACTGTGTGGGCACTGGACCCGGCGCGGGGGCTGCTGTGCCTGAGTGCCGACGGCGGCGACATCAAGCTCCAGCGCCTGCTGGAGAGCGAGGAGGTGGTCGCGGTGGGCTACCTCGACAGCGTCAAGCTCCAGTTCGACCTGCACGACCTGGTGCTGGTGCACAGCGGACGCGCCAGCGCGCTCAATGCGCGCTTCCCGCGCGAGCTCTACCGTTTCCAGCGACGCGGCAGCTACCGCGTGCGGCCGCTGCTCAACACCAGCCCGACCGCCACGCTGCGTCATCCGGCGCTGCCCGACATGCAGCTGAGCCTGCGGGTGCTCGACGTGAGCATCGGCGGCATTGCGCTGTTCCTGCCCGACGATGTGCCGCCGATCGAGCCGGGCGTGCAGATCGCGCAGGTGCAGGTCGATTTGGACGGTGACACCCGCCTGCAAAGCGGCCTGATCGTCCACCACGTGACACTGCTGCACCACGAGTCGCGCGGCGCGCGGCTGGGCTGCGAGATGCTGAACCTCGGCGGCGAAGGCGAGCGCGCGCTGCAACGCTACATCGACCAGACGCAGAAGCGGCGGCGCCTGCTCTCCTTGTGACGGTCCTGCAGGCCGCTCGGCCCGGAGGCGGGGCGGGCACCCGCCCGTGTTTTCCACAGTCGGGACAGCCTGTCCGACAGCCTCCTTGACCTTACACTCCGTGACAGTTGTCCAGGCCTCCTGCCTGGCCGAGCAGTTGCTGTCCGAGCCCGTGCCTTTGGTCACTCCCGCTGCCCTTCCTGCCCAGCCGCCACCGGTGAGCGCTGCCGACGCCGTGGTTCTGTGGCACGGCTTTCTCGACACACTGAACGATCCCCTGCTGATGCTCGACGCGCAGGCGCGCGTGCGTTTCGCCAACACGGCCGCCCTGAGGCTGTTCCCGTTCGAGCCGGGCATGCCGCTGGAAGATCTGCTGCCGGTGATCGACGGCGGTCTGGTGTCCTGGGTCCTGGATGTGCTGGAGGGCCGGGCAGACGAGCTGCTGAGCAGCTTTCCCGATGCCGCGCTCAGCCAGCTCAGCGCCCAGCGCTGGGCCCTGCGCCTGCCGCCAGCGCGGCGCGAGCGCGTGGCGGCCGCGGTGCAGACCGCGGCGGAACCGCTCGCCGAGGTGCGCCGGCTGTACTGGCACTCGCCGTTTCCTGCCATCCTGGAAGACGGCCACTTCCGCATCGTCGACGTCAACCAGGCCTTCGTCGACTACACCGGCTGGTCGCGCAACCGCCTCGTCGGCATGGACACGCTGACGCTGGTGCCGATCGAGGACCACCTGCTGTGGGAATCCACCCGCGACCCGCCGGCAGGCGCTGAACTGCCGGCGCTGATGGAGCGCCGTCTGGTCGACGCGCAGGGGCGTGACCGCTGGTTCCGCGGGGCGCGGCGTCAGGTCACGGACACCGAGGGCCGTGCACTGTGCCTGACGGTGATGCAGGACTGCACCGCCGAGAGGGCGGCCCGAGAGCGGGCGGAGCGTTCACTCAGCGAGCTCGATCAGTGGTTCGAGCTCAGCCCGGTCGGCATGCTGGCCTTCGACGGCGCCGGCCTCGTGCTGCGCAGCAACGCCGTTTTCGAGGCCCTGGTCGGTCGGGTGCCGGTGCTGTTGAGCGAGGCTCCCCCGGGACTGAACGACCTGCTGGGCTGGCATGGGCCACGCAGCCTCGGTGCGCTGCAGCCGGGTGGCGAGGCCGCCGAGCGGCGCGGCTGGGTCGCGGCCTTGCCAGGGGCGCGCTCCCGCTCTCCCCGCCATCTGCGGGCGAGGGTGCGCTGCACCGATGCCGTGGCCGGTAGCGAGCCGCGCTACATCGCGGTGATCGAGGATCTCAGCGCGGAGCAGGCGCTCGATCTGGCGCAGGCCCAACTCGGGGCGCTGGTCGACGCGGCCGGCGTCGGCGTGGCGCTGCAGAGCGTCAGCCGCGATCTGGTGCTGTCCGATTCACTGCCCGAGTTCGAGCGGCTGCAGCGGGCGCTGCGCGCCGGCGAGGCGGCTCAGGCGCGCTACGCGATCCGCCATCCCGAACTGGGCATGCGCTGGCTGCTCACGCGCGTGTCGCCACGGCCGGACGGGGACGGCGACCCCTCGGTGGTCACGCTCGACGTCACGGAGCAGGAACATAGCCGCGCTCGCAGCGAGGAGCTGCTGCGGGAGCTGAGCAGCATCCTCGAGAGCTCGAGTGCCGGCATCGCCTTCCTGCGCGGCAACACGTTGGTGCGCTGCAATCGCAGCTTCGAACGCATGCTCGGCACCACCTCGGGCGCCGTGGCCGGGTGCAGCGTGCGCGAGCTGTTTGCCGGCCAGCCGCAGGCGCGGCTCGCGGTGGAAGACGCCGAGCTGGCGTTGCTCGAGTCCGGCGTCTACGAGACGGAGATCGAGATCCTGCTGCCGCAGCACGAACCGCACTGGGTGTCGCTGGCGGCGCGCCGAATCGGCCCCCCCGGCCCTGACGCCGAGGTGGTGGCGGTGCTGTCCGACATCACGCGCCTGAAGCGCCAGCAGGCGCAGTTGGAGCGTCTCGCCGACGAGCGCGAGCGCACGGAATCGGCCATGGCACAGCAGGCCGAACTCACCCGGGCCATCCTCGACTCGGTGTTCGTCGGCATCGTCACCGTGGGGCAGGGGGGCATCGAATGGATGAACCGTTCGGCGCGCCGCATGTTCGGCGGTGATCTGGCCGATTTTCAGCACTTCCCCTTGTGCTGCGTGGCGACCAGCGATCCTCAACACCCGTTCCGCCAGGTCGAAGCGCGGCTGGCGTCGCCCGACCTGCGCACCGAAGCCGCGGCCGGCAGCTTCGAGTGCCGCGTGCAGGCGCGCGACGGCCGAGCCTTCTGGGTGGTCGGTAACGTGGTTCCGACCGGCGATGCCGAGCAACCGCAGCTCACGTATGCGCTGCTCGACATCGACCGCCGCCGCCGCGCCGAGGCGCGCAGCGCGCAGGCGCAGGCCTCGCTGCAGCGGGTCATCGACCTGGCGCCGTTGGCGATTGCCCTGTTCGATGCGGCCAGCGGCGAGTTGCGGCAGGCCAATCCGCAGGTTGCCGCTGCAGCCGGCCTGCCGGGCGAGATGCTGGTCGGCCGCCGGCCGGAGGAACTGCCGTTGCCGATCGGTGGTGACGTGATCCGCGCCGACCTGCAGGCGGCGCTCGACGCCGGCCAGGGCGGTGATGTCACGCTGCGCGAGTACCGCTTCGAGCATGAAGGGCGCCCGCTGGTCTGGGAGGCACGCTACCTGCCGCTCGGGCAGCCCGGCGAGGTCCCGGACGAGGTGCTGCTGGTGGCGGTCGATGTGACGGAGCAGCGTGCCGCCCAGGCGGCACGCCTGGAGGCTGCGATCGCGCAGCGCGAGATGCTGGTGAAGGAGGTCCATCACCGCATCAAGAACAACCTGCAAGGCGTGGCCGGCCTGCTGACGCAGATCGCCCAGCGGCGCCCCGAGGTGGCGCCGGCCATCCACGAGGCCGTGGCACAGGTGCAGGCGATCGCCCAGGTCTACGGCCTGCAGGTGGGCTCGCAGGGGCCGGTGCAACTGGCCGGCCTGGTCGGCGCGATCTCGACCAACCTGCAGCGCGGCAGCGACCGGACCATCACCGTGGAATTGCCGGACGGCGAGGCGCCGCGCTGGGCCCTGCCCGAGGCCGAGGCGATCCCGATCGCGCTGACGCTCAACGAGCTGCTGGGCAATGCGCTGAAGCACGGCAACGGCGCGGTCGAATGCCGGCTCGTCAGTGCGGCCGAGGAAGCGCGCATCGAGATCCGGAACGAGGGGCAGTTGCCCGAGGGCTTCAGCCTCGACCGGGTGGCTGCGGGGGTCTACGGACTGGGACTGGTGCGGGCGCTGCTGCCGCGGCGTACCGCCACCTTCGGCCTGGCGCCGGATGCCGGCGGCGTGCTGGCTTGCGTGAGCCTGCGTCCGCCGGGCCTGGTATCGCTGGAGCCGCGGTCGACGAACATCGGTGTACTTTCATGAGCAAGACCGGCACTCGTGCGGATCAGGGCGCGGTCACGGCCATCAAGGGGAATCATTCTTGAGCAGCAAGGGCAAGATCCTCGTCGTCGATGACGACAGGCTGGTGCTGGCGACGCTGACGCACGGCTTGTCCGCGGCCGGCTATGCCGTGGTCGACGCCGACAACGGCGACGACGCCATCCTCGAGGCGCGCACGCGCCGGCCGGACCTGGCCCTGCTCGACATCCGCATGGAGGGCAAGAGCGGATTCGACGTGGCCGCCTACCTGCGAGAGCACGGCAGCGTGCCCTTCATGTTCCTGTCGGCCTTCTCCGACGCGGCCACGGTGGCGCAGGTGCGGGCCCTGGGCGCACTGGATCACCTGATCAACCGGTCGACATGCGGCAGATCCTGCCGGCGGTCGAGGCGGCGTTCAAGCGCATCCGCGGCGGGGTCGAACCGGTCGCCGAAGTCGGCGCGCCGCGTCCGCGCGATCCGCTGTCCGATCCGGTGGCCATCGCGGTCGGCGTGGTGATGCACCGGCACTCGCTGCCGCGTGCCGTGGCGCTGGAGCGGCTGCGCCGGCTGGCGACGCATCACGGGCGGTCGCTGGAGGCCGAGTGCGAGCAGCTCCTGGCCGCGGTCGAGCTGTTGTCGGCGCCTGCGGCGCCGTGAACCGAGTGGCCGTCTTGGCGTCGATCGTTTCAGGTGGACAGGGTGAAGTAGAAGCGGGCTCCGCGGTCGACCTCGCTTCCGCCCAGATCTCGCCGCCATGGCGTTGCACGATGCGCCGCACCGACGCCAGGCCGACCCCGGTGCCGGCGAAATCGCTGCTGCTGTGCAGTCGCTGGAACACGCCGAACAGCCGATCGATGAAGCGCATGTCGAAACCGGCGCCGTTGTCGGCCACGCAAAACGCACTGTGCTCGCCTTCGACCACGCGGCCCAGTTCGATCCGGGCAACGTGGCGATGGGCGCTGTATTTCCAGGCGTTGCCCAGCAGATTTCGAGCACCACGCGCAACAGGGTCGGATCGCCGGTGACCAGCAGGCCGGGCGCGATGCGGACATCGACGCGGCGTTCGGGCGCCTGGCGCTGCAGATCGTCGATCACGTAGCTCGCGAGTTGCGACAGGTCGACCGTCTGGCGCGCCAGAGGCAGCGCGCCGAGTCTCGACAGCGCCAGCAGCGCGTCGATCATGCCGTTCATGCGGGCTGCGGCCCCGAGTACGCGGTCAAGGTGGTCGTTGCCGACGCGATCGAGCAGGCGACCGTAGTCCTCCTTGACGATCTTCGTGAAGCCCTCGACCACCCGGATCGGTGCGCGCAGATCGTGCGACACCAGCGTGCCGAACGACGCCGCATCCTCGTCCGCACCCGCCGGCGACGGGCGTGGGGGCGTCAGGAGCGTCGCGCTCCCCTCGTGGCCAGCGAAGCGGCCCGAGGCGTCGAGGCACACGCATGCCTTCAATCGCCAGCGTTGCAGCGGCCCGCCGCCAGGCGCCGCGAGCCCGACCTCGATGGCCTGGAAATCGGCTTCCGACTCGAGAGCCTGGCGCAGGCCGGGCATCGACGTCTCGTCGAACAGCTGCCAGAACGCCTGACTGTCGCGGCCGGCGTGCAGCGCATGGTCGGCAGGCAGCGCCGTCGCGCGCAGCGCGGTCAGGCGGTGCTGTGCGTCGGTGCGCCACAGCGGGCCCTCGATCAGGCCGAGCAGGCGTCGCACGCGGGCGCGCTCGTCGCGCAGTGCAGCGGCGTCTCGCCGCTGGCGCTGTTGCCACGCCAGGAGACCGAGCAGGACGCCCAGTGCCAGCAGCGCGCCGACCAGCAACAGCCCGAAGGCATGCCAGGGCAGACCCTCGGCAGCGTCGAAGGCAGCTCGCGCGTCGACCGGCAGCAGCAACGCGCCGAGTCCGATGCCCGAGGCTTCCGCGATCCGGGACGGTGCACGCCTGAGGTCGTTGTCAATCGAAATCATGTGATCGATTGTAGAAGTCGCATCCGTGAACGATTGCCGCAGCGGGGCCTCGGCGTCGCGACGGCTCGCCAGCACCCGACAGGAGGGACGGCGGCGGCTTTGCGCGCGGCACCGGGCCACGCCACACTTGCCGACATGCGCACCTGCTCGATCCGCGCCGTCGGCCAACCCGGACGCGAGACGTCCACATCGACACGGCGGGTTCCCGGGTCGGGGGTGGCTCGATGAGCAACGAGCACGTCGACTCGCAGTTCGAGCGTGCCGCGGCCGAGGCGCGCGCCGCGGTCGATCGCCGGGTGCTGCGGCCGCTGCGCGATCTGGCGGTGGCGCGCAAGCTCGCGTTGATCGTGTTCCTGCTGGTCGGCGTGGTCGTCGGCCTCGTCTACCTCAGCAAGCTCAGCTCCGACATCCTGTCCGGCGTGCGCGCCTACGTGGCCGGGGACGGGCTGTGGGCCAAAGGCAACCGCGACGCGGTGTTCTACCTGGTGCGCTATGCACAGACCCACGAGGAAGCTGATTACCGCCAGTACGCGGCGGCGTTGTCCGTGACGCTGGGGGACCGGCAGGCCCGACTGGAACTGGAGAAGCCCGATTTCGACTACGACGTGGCGTATGCGGGCTTCCTGGCAGGGCGCAACCACCCCGACGACATCGACAGCCTGATCTGGTTGTTCCGGACCTTCCGCAATCTGAGCTACATGGACCGGGTGATCCAGCTCTGGACCCGCGGCGACGAGGAAATGGCGCTGCTGCGCAGCTACGGCGACACCATCCGCACGCAAGTGCTGAACGGCAGCCTGAGCCCGGCGCACGCTGCCCTCCTGGTCGGCGAGATCGAGGTGCTCAATCGCCGCCTCGTGCCGATCGAGGACGCCTTCTCCACCGTGCTGGGGGAGGCCAGCCGCTGGATCGCCCAGCTGTTGTTCGCTCTGATGCTGGTGACGGCCTGCGGTTTGCTCACGTTCGGGCTGGTGGTCGCCGGCTATCTGACGCGCCGCATCAACCGTCAGATCGACGGGCTGCGCGACGGGGCGTTGCGCATGGCGGACGACGACTTCGAGCAACCGGTGGAGATCGTCTCCGACGACGAACTGGGCCGGCTCGCCGCCACTTTCAACAGCATGCAGGCCCGGCTGCGGGAGCATCGCAGTGCCATCGAAGCCAGCGCCGCCGAGTTGCAGCAGGCCACGGCTGCGGCCCAGGCGCTGGCGCTGCAGGCCGAGACGGCGAGCCAGGCGAAGAGCCAGTTCATGGCGACGATGAGCCACGAGATCCGCACGCCGATGAACGGCGTGCTCGGCATGACCGAACTCCTGCTGGGCACCGCGCTCGATTCGCGGCAGCGACGCTTTGCCCAGGCGGTGTACCGCTCCGGCGAAAGCCTGCTCGAGATCATCAACGACATCCTCGATTTCTCGAAGATCGAGGCCGGCAAGCTGGAACTGGCGCCGGCCGACTTCACGCCGCGAGCCCTGGTCGAGGACGTGTTGGAACTGTTGGCGCCTCGGGCGCAGGAGCGCGGGCTGGAGTTGAGCTTCCGGGAGGAGCCCGGCCTGCCGCCGGCACTGCATGGCGATGCGCTGCGGCTGCGCCAGGTGCTCACGAACCTGGTCGCCAACGCGATCAAGTTCACCGAGCATGGCGAGGTGGTCGTCGAGATGCGCCGGGTCGAGCCGACCGCGGCAGAGACGGCCCTGGCCACCGGGGACCGGCTGTGGGTCGAGCTGTGCGTGCGGGATACCGGGATCGGCATTCCCCCCGAGGCCTTGTCACGGCTCTTCATTGCCTTCAGCCAGGCCAGCAGCGGCATGGCGCGACGCTACGGCGGCACCGGTCTGGGGCTGGCGATCTCGCGCCAGCTGGTCGAACTGATGTCCGGATCGATCACGGTCCGCAGCCAGCCGGGGGTGGGCTCGCGGTTCTGCGTTCGGCTGCCCCTGATGCCGGCCTCCAGCGACGTCGATGTCGACATGCTCGAACTTCATGACATGCCTGCCCTGCGCGTGCTCGTCGTCGATGACAACGAGACCAACCGGACGGTGCTCGAAAACTTGCTCGGGGCCTGGGGCATGGAGGTCGTGGTGGCGAACGACGGCGTGCATGCGCTGGAGCGGCTGCATGCGGAGCGCGATGCCGCACGCAGCTTCGACATTGCGCTGATCGACATGCAGATGCCGCGGCTCGATGGCCTGCAACTGGCCGACCGGATCTCGGCCGAGCCGGACTTCGCGGACGTGAAGCTGATCATGCTGTCGTCCGTGAGCTCGCCCGACGACGCCAAGCGGGCGCAGGCCGTGGGCTTCAAGCGCTTCGTCAACAAGCCGGTGCGGAAGGCCGAACTGCGCCAGGCGATCCTCGGCGTGTCGGGTGTTGCCGGTGCCGGCGGCGGTTCGTCGCGCAAGATCGGCGCCCATATCCTGGTGGTCGAGGACAATCCCGTGAACCAGGAAGTGATCGGGCAGATGCTGCGCCACTTCGGTTGCCGCGTGCAGCTCGCCTCGTCGGCGCTCGAAGGGCTGCGTGCTTTGTGTGCCGAGCGCTTCGACCTGATCATGATGGACATCCAGATGCCGGGCATGGACGGTGTCGAGGCGCTCGGCTGGTTCCGCCGAGGGCCTGGCGAGCGCTTCGCCTTCCGCACTCCACCCACCACGCCGGTGGTCGCGGTGACCGCCAACGCATTGGGGGGTGACCGCGAGCGATTCCTCGGCCTCGGATTCGATGAATACCTTTCCAAACCCTTCCGGCAAAGCCAGTTGCACACCATGCTGTCACAACGCCTGAACATTCCCGACACCGGGGCGGGAGAGCTGACGCCGGCTCCGGCCGAGCCAGCGTTGGCTGGAGCTCCGGCGAGCCCCCCTGCGGCGACGGCCGGAGCTCTGGATGCCCAGGCTCTGCAGCGGCTGCGCGACCTCGATCCCACCGGGGCGAACCGGCTGCTGGAGCGCGTCGTGCAGGCGTTCGAGACGTCCACGGGGCGTTTGCTGCCGCAGCTCGACGAAGCGCATGCAGCGGGCGACCTCGACGGCGTGAAGCATGTCGCCCATACGCTGAAATCCTCGTCGGCCAGCATCGGGGCGCTCAAGTTGTCGGCCCTGTGTGCCGACATCGAGGGCATGATTCGCAACAACGAGGTGCAGGCCCTGGGGTCGCGCGTCGCGGCGCTGCGCGCCGAGATCGCGTCGGTTCGTGGCAGCCTGCACGCTCTGCTGCTGCCTGCCGCCTGACCTGGATCCACGACCCACGCGCTGTCGATCAAGAATTCACCCATGGACCTGCGCGCCGATCCCTCTGTCGACGATCCTCTGGAGAGCCCTCGTGTTCTCCTGGTCGACGACGACGAGGTCAACCTGCTGCTGACATCGATCGCGTTGCGCGAGCGAGGCTTCGCCGTCACCGAAGCCACCAGCGGCGAGCGCGCGGTGCAGTTGCTGACCGACTGGTCGCCCGATGTCATCGTGCTCGATGCGCTGATGCCCGGCATGGACGGCTTCACCACCTGCCGGGAGCTGCGCGCCTTGCCCGGCTTCGAGTCGATGCCGGTGCTGATGCTGACCGGATTGGATGACGATGCGTCGATCACTCGTGCCTACGAGGCCGGCGCCACCGACTTTTTCGTCAAATCGACGCAGTGGAGCCTGCTGGCCGGACGGCTGCGTTATCTGCTGCGCTCGTCCCGCACCCGACTGGAGCTCGAGCGCAGCAAATCGAAGCTGGCACGCGCGCAGGATCTCGCACGCATGGGAAGCTTCGACTGGCGGCGCGATCGCTCGGGGCTGCTGTTCTCGGTCGAGGGTTTGCGCGTCTTCGGTCTGGGCCCGGGGGATCACCTCGGCATGAGATCGCTCATCCGCATGGTCCCCGCCGAGCATCGGCAGGGCTGTCTGTCGCTGTTGCGGGATACGCTGGCCCGCAGCACCGTGCTGGCCACCGATTTCCCGGTACAACTGATCGACGGGCGCCAGCGCGTGGTCCACGTCGAGGCCGAACCCGAGTTCAACGAACACGGCAACCTGACCGGCTACACCGGCATCGTTCAGGACGTGACCGACCGACGGGTGGCCGAGGACAAGATCCGTCACCTGGCGAACTTCGACGCACTGACGGGCCTGCCGAACCGGCGCCAGTTGATCTGGCGCGCCGAACGTGCGATGGAACAGGCCAAGCGGCTGAACCATCAGGTGGGGCTGCTGCTGATCGACCTGGATCGCTTCAAGGTCATTAATGACACGCTCGGGCACGGGGCGGGGGACGAACTGCTGATGGAGGTGTCGCGGCGACTGCGGTCCTGCGTGCGGCACTCCGACCAGGTGGTCGAGACGGGGATCGACTCGGTGGGTCTGCGCGCGCATCGCTCGCTGGAGGCGGTCGGTCGTCTCGGCGGTGACGAGTTCGTGGCGTTGCTGCCCGAGGTCGATGCCGACCAGGATGCCGAGCGCGTTGCGCTGCGCATCCTCGAAGTGATGCGCGAGCCCATCTTCGTGGGCGGCCAGGAATGCTTCGTGACGGCGAGCGTCGGCATCGCGCTGTTCCCTCGGGACGGCGCTTCGGTGGCCGACGTGCTGCGCAACGCCGATGTGGCGATGTACTCCGCCAAGGCAGCCGGACGCAACGCGGCATCGCTCTACCGGCCGCATCTGGCCGGCAAGGGCCGCGAGAAGCTCGAGCTCGAGAGTGCGCTGCACAAGGCCATCGAGCGCGAGGAACTGGTGCTGCACTACCAGCCGAAGATCGACGTGCGCACCGCGCGCATGGTCGGTGCCGAGGCGCTGATGCGCTGGAAGCGCAATGGCGTGTTGGTGCCGCCCGGCGATTTCATCCCGCTGGCCGAGGAGACCGGCCTCATCGTGCCGATGAGCGAGTGGGCCATCCGCGAGGCCACCCGGCAGGCGCGCCTGTGGCAGCAGCACCATGGCATCGAAACCTCGATCGCGGTGAACCTGCCGAGCCGGCTGTTCGAGCGCACCGACCTGGTGACCCACATCCAGCAGGCCGCGGCGGCGCACGGCGTCACGCATTCCTGCATCGAGCTCGAGATCACTGAAACCGGCCTGATGAAGGATCTGCAGAACGTGATCCCGGCCTTGCATCGACTCAACGAGATCGGCGTCGAGATCTCCATCGACGACTTCGGCACCGGCTATTCCTCGCTCGCGTACCTGACGACGCTGCCGATCAGCGAGCTGAAAATCGACCGCAGCTTCGTGCGTGACCTCGGCGTTACCTTGCAGAGTTCGGCCGTGGTGACGGCGATCATTGCGCTGGCGCGCTCGCTCGGCATCCGCGTGATTGCGGAGGGCGTGGAGAACCTGCGCCAGATGGAGGTGCTGCACCGCCTGGGCTGCAGCACGATGCAGGGCTTCCTGTTCAGCAAGGCCTTGCCGCCTGAAGAACTGGAACAATGGCTGGCGCAGACCGTATTGCCTCGCAAGGCCCCGTGGATCGGCAGGTGGAAGACAGCGATGCCACGGCGGAGGCGGTGCCGCGGGCCGATGTGCGCGCCCTGCCGGGCAGTCTGCCTCCGGGCGCCTGAGCACGCGCGATGGGCGTGGCCTCGAACCCGGAAGCGTCCGCTGCACGTGCCGCGGAACCCGCGGCTGCGGAGTTGGCCAAGGCGGCGCTGCGCCGCCTTGCGCTGGAGCGCAAGCAACCGACGCCCGAGAACTTTGCGTGGGCCTACCGGACGGAGCGCGGTGACGCTCCGGGGCCCGCGGCGGGGGTCGCTGCTGCCGTGCCGGACAGCGCCGAAGGCGACGGCGAAGCGTGGGCCGCTCTGTTCCAGAGCGCCCTGCGGGGCGTGGAGCGTGGCGGCCGCAACTGGACCGCCGCGCGACGCAAGGACAGTCTGCAGCGGGTGCTCGGGGGCAGCCGCAGCGACGCCAAGCGGCTGCAGCAAAGGCTCAAGCAGCTCATCGCCAGCTGGGACAGTGATGCGCTCGACGAGGCACCGAGCGATCTGGCACCTTTCGACGCGGCAGCACCCGTGGGCGACGTCGCGCCGATGGTCGTTGCAGAGGCTTCGCCGGCGCCCGTCTCGATGGCCTGGTCGCGCGTTGCCGCCGAACTCGGTGCGACCGTTCAGGCGGCGTTGCCGTCGAGTGAGGCGCGCAGCCGCGAGGTGGCCGAGCGGCTTGCGCAGTTGCAGGCGCGCATTGCTGCCGACGGCCCCGATGGTGTTGTCGAAGACGTGGCGCAGGCTTGCACCGAGGCGCAACGGGTGTTGCAGCATCGCCAGCACCTGACGAACCAACTGGGAGGGCTGTGCCAGGAACTCACCGAAGGTTTGGCCGACCTGTCCGAGGACGATTCCTGGGTCAAAGGGCAGTGCGAGGTGATGCGCAGTCAGCTGTTCGAGAGCGACGGTGGCCTGACGGCACGGGGCGTGCGATCGGTCAGCCAACTGCTGCTCGGTACGCGCGAGCGCCAGCAGGAACTGCGCGCAGCCCGCAAGGCGGCCCGTGATGCCTTGAAGGACTCGATCCACGAGATGCTCGACGAGATTGCCTCGCTGGGGGCACAGACCGGGCGCTTCTCGTCTCAATTGGACGGGTACGCCGACGAGATCGACCGTGCCGAGTCTCTTGAGAGCCTGGCCGGGACGGTGCGACAGATGGTGGCTGAAAGCCGGGCAGTGCACGAAGGGGTCAGCCAGGCGCAGGCCAGACTGGCTCTGGAGCACAGCCGATCGGCCGAGATGCAGGCGCGGGTGGTCGAATTGGAGGACGAGATCCGTCGGCTGTCGGACGAAGTGTCCACGGACCCCTTGACGCAGATCGCCAACCGCCGCGGCCTGCAGCAGGCCTTCGAGACGGAGCAGGCCAAGAACCAGCGGGCTGCACAGGGTGAGGGCGCGACGCTCGCCGTGGCGCTGATCGACATCGACAATTTCAAGAAGCTCAACGATCGGCTGGGCCATGCGAGCGGCGATGCGGCGCTGCAGTTCCTGACGCACCGCGTCGCGCAGGCGCTGCGCCCCGGCGACACACTGGCGCGCTACGGTGGCGAGGAGTTCGTGGTGCTGCTGCCGGGCACGCCGCTCGACGAGGCGCAGCGCGTGCTCACCCGCGTGCAGCGTACGCTCAGCGCGGAGCTGTTCATGAGCGATGAGCAGGGGCAGGTGTTCGTGACCTTCTCGGCCGGCGTCAGCCTCTACCGGCCCGGCGAACGGCTCGAGCAATCGCTGGAGCGCGCCGACGAGGCGCTGTACGAGGCCAAGCACAGCGGCAAGAACCGCACCTGCGCCGCCTGATCTACTGCCCGCGGCGCTCGTTGCGCGGCCGAGCGGGGCCCGCGAAGGACCCCCTAGTTCGTTCGGACGCCCTGTCCTGCCGAGGCGGACAATCCAGCGCTGTGGTCGTGCCGATCGTGGCCCCGGCGCGGCCCAGCCTTCGTCGAGACTCTCCTGGCGTGCCGACCCTGCAGACGTTCCGTGATCCGAGAATGAGTGGCTTCGAACAACGCGCGCACGAGTTGCTGACCACGCTCCTGGCGGGGCGGCACTTGCCTCCGGACATGCGTCTGGCGATCGAGCAGGCCATCGTGATGCAGATGCGCGATGGGTTCACGCCGGCTATGGAGTCTGAATTGCGCCACTTCATCGACCGTTGTGCTGAACCGGTGCCTCCTGGGTCAGGCGACCTGCCCGTTGGGCCTCGGTTCGAAGAAGATGATCGATCGACGAGCGTCGATGTCCATTGGACGACGCTCCGATAGCTCTCCAGGAGCGGCATCGTTGCGGCCGGCGAAGATGGCCTATAACCTTTAACTAAAAATGGGAATTACCACGCCCCCAGCATAGATGTAACCTTATGTACGCGATTTCGCAGGACGGGGTTCGCCATGGCAACTTTCGATTTCGGAGCCAAGTCTCGGCATTTCACTCTGCATCCACCCAAAACCCGGACAGATCGGAGCGCTGTTGAACTCCGCGCTGTTCAGCAGGACGACACCCAGACCGACGATCACTGGTTGCATTCGTCGTTTGATCTGCGTCGCGGGCTGGACGTGAGCGAGGAAGAAATCGATACCCTGCCCGGAGAACTGCAGGACGCGTTCACTAGGCGCTGAGAGGTGCATTGGCGGAAGCGGTGGGATTCGAACCCACGGAAGGGTCACCCCTTCGGCAGTTTTCAAGACTGCTGCCTTCAACCGCTCGGCCACGCTTCCAACGGACTGAATTCTAAGTTCGGCGGCGGCTCGGTCGTCGCGTCTGATCAGCCAGGCCGCTGCGCCGTTTCGCAGTCGATCTGGGTCATCTCCCGCCGCCCTCCGTCGATACGCACCGCGGTGAGCGCGCCGCCCCAGACGCAGCCGGTGTCGATGGCCAGCAGGTCAGGGCGATTCAAGAGGCCGAGCGTCGACCAATGGCCGAAGGCGATTGGTTGTCCCTGCGTCTGGCGGTCGGGTGCCTCGAACCAGGGGTAGAGCCCGTCCGGCGCTTTGTCCGCGGCCTCCTTCACCTTGAAGTCCAGCGTGCCACGAGCATCGACGAAGCGCACGCGCGTGAGCACGTTGATCGCGAAGCGCCATCGGTCGGCGCCGTCGAGACCGGTCTTCCATCGAGACGGCTCGTTGCCGTACATCACCTGCAGGAAGTCCCCCCATCGCGGACCGCCGAGTTCCGCCTCCACTTCGGCGGCCAGTTGCAGCGTCAGCGCCCGGTCCCACTGCGGCGCCACGCCGGCATGCACCATCAGCCAGCCCTCCGCGTGCACCGCGAGCGGTCGACTGCGGACCCAATCGATCAGCGCGTCGCGGTCCGCGGACTCGAGGATCGGCGTCAGCGTGTCGCTGCGGTGGGGGCGGCGCACGCCTCGGGCCACGGCCAGCAGGTGCAGGTCGTGGTTGCCGAGCAGGCAGGTGGCCGAGTCGCCCAGTGCGATCAGTCGCCGCAGCACGTCGAGCGACCGCGGCCCGCGGTTCACCAGATCGCCGAGCGCGTACAGCCGATCGCGCGAGGGCGAGAAGCCGATCTTGGCGAGCAGTTGGTCGAGGGCGTCGCAACAGCCCTGGAGGTCGCCGACGAGATAGATCATGGGTCGATTCTGCTACGCTCGTATTTCACCGACTCGTGACGTCGCCCGGCGCGGCGCACTGAATGGACGTCTTTCTCCTGGTTTGCCTGATCCTTCTCAACGGCCTGTTCGCGATGTCGGAGATGTCGCTGGCCGCGAGCCGCAAGGCGCGTCTGCAGGTGATGGTGGAAACCGGAGACGCCGGCGCCAAGGCGGCGATGGAGTTGCATGACAACCCGACGAGCTTCCTGTCGACGGTGCAGATCGGCATCACCTCGATCGGCATCCTGAACGGCATCGTGGGCGAGGCCGCCTTCTCGCAGCCGTTGGCCGCGTGGCTCAAGGAAGGCTTCGACATTGCGCCGCGGGCTGCCGATATCGGCTCGCTCGCCCTGGTGGTGGTGATCATCACCTTCCTGACGATCATCTTCGGCGAACTGGTGCCCAAGCGGGTCGGCCAGCTCTATCCCGAAGCCGTCGCGCGCCTGGTCTCTCGGCCGATGCGCGGCCTGTCCTTCGTCGCCAGGCCCTTCGTCAAGCTGCTGGCCGGCAGCACGGGCGCGATCCTCGGCCTGCTCGGCATCCGCGACACGCAGAGCCGGGGCGTGACGGAGGAGGAGATTGCGGCCAGCCTCGAGGAGGGCTTCGACGCCGGAGTCATCGAGGCCCAGGAACACCAGATGGTGCGCAATGTCTTCCGGCTCGACGAGCGGCAGATCGGCTCGATGATGATCCCGCGCGGCGAGATCGCCTGGCTCGACAGCACGACGCCCATCGCCGACGCGCTGGCGGTGATCGCGGCTCACGAACACTCCCGCTACCCGGTGTGCCGGGGCGGACTGGACGAGGTGCTCGGCGTCGTCGGGACGCAGCACCTGCTGCAGCAGGTCACCAGCGGCAAGCCGCTATCGTTGACCGAAGGCCTGCAGCCGCCGGTGTTCGTGCCCGAGACGCTCACCGGCATGGAACTGCTCGAGCAGTTCCGCGGATCGACCACGCAGATGGTGTTCGTCGTCGACGAGTACGGCGAAGTCCAAGGCGTGATCACGCTGCGCGACGTGCTGGAGGCCATCACCGGTGAGTTCACCACGCCCACCGCCGACGACGCCTGGGCGGTGCAGCGCGACGATGGCTCGTGGTTGATCGACGGCTTGATCCCGGTCCCCGAACTCAAGGACCGGCTCGGCCTGAAGGAACTGCCCGACGAGGACCGTGGCCGCTACAACACCCTCGCCGGCATGACGATGCTGCTGCTCGGGCGCCTGCCGCAGACCGCCGACGTGGTCGAGTGGGCCGGTTGGCGCTTCGAGGTGGTCGATCTCGACGGCAAGCGGGTCGACAAGGTGCTGGTCAATCGACTGGGCGGCGCCGATGCCGCGTCGCTGACCGGCTCCGAATCCTGACCTCGGCGCCGAGGTTGGCGCGACGAAGACCTTGACATCGAGCAGGTCGGCGCGTTCCTGCAAGACTGCGCGCATTCGCTCACCGAGCGTCACTCTTCAGGAAAGCTCAACGTGGATCTTCAACTGACAGGTAAGCAGGCTCTCGTGTCCGGCAGCACGGCCGGCATCGGCTATTCGATCGCCGAGGCGCTGGCGCGCGAGGGTGCGCGCGTGATCGTCAACGGCCGTACCGAGGTGGCCGTCGAACGTGCCGTCGCGCAACTGTGCGCGGCATCGGGGCCGAACGCCGCCGAAGGCTTTGCCGGCGACCTCAGCACCGCGGTGGCGGCCGAGGCGCTCGTGCGCCGCTTCCCGGATGTCGATATTCTCGTCAACAACCTCGGCATCTTCGAGCCCAAGCCCTTCGAGGAGATCCCCGACGCGGACTGGCAGCGCTTCTTCGACGTCAACGTACTCAGCGGCGTGCGTCTGGCGCGGCTCTACCTGCCGGCGATGCGGCAACGCAATTGGGGGCGGGTGATCTTCATCTCGAGCGAGAGCGCGCTGCAGATCCCGTCAGAGATGATCCACTACGGCATGACCAAGACCGCGCAACTGGCGGTGTCGCGAGGCCTTGCGGAGGCCGTGGCCGGGACGGGCATCACGGTCAATAGCGTACTGCCCGGGCCCACGCGTTCGCGCGGTGTCGTCGACTTCGTCGATGCGCTGGCCCAGGCCGAAGGCAAGTCGGCCGAGGTCGTCGAGCAGGAGTTCTTCCTCAAGATGCGGCCCACTTCCCTGATTCGCCGCTTCGCCACGACCGAGGAGGTGGCCTCGCTGGTGGCCTATGTCGCCAGCCCCCTCGCGTCAGCCACCACCGGTGCGGCGCTGCGGGTGGACGGCGGCGTGCTCCGCTCGGCCGTCTGAGCCTGCGGATCAGGCTGCCGCCGCGCGCCACAATGAAGGCATGAGCAAGGCCTTCACGAAGGAAAGCGACGCGCCTGACGAGGACGACGAGCTCGAGCTGCCCGCCTTGCCGGCCGGCAGCAAGAACTACATCACGCCGGCGGGCTTCGCCCGCTTGCGGGCCGAGTTGATGCAACTGCTCGACGACGAACGTCCCAAGGTGGTCGAGACCGTGTCCTGGGCCGCGAAGAACGGCGACCGCTCCGAGAACGGCGACTACCTCTACGGGAAGAAGCGGCTGCGCGAGATCGACCGCCGCATCCGCTTCCTGACGAAGCGACTCGAGATCGCCGAGGTGGCCGACCCCAGCGTGCATCGAGGCAGCGACCAGGTGTTCTTCGGCGCGACCGTCACCTACGCGGCCCCCGACGGCGTCGAGCGCACGATCACGATCAAGGGCATCGACGAGGCCGACAACCTGCAGGCCGAGGTGAGCTGGATCTCGCCGGTGGCGCGGGCACTGTTGAAGGCGCGTGTGGGCGACGAGGTCACGCTGCTCACGCCGCAGGGGCCGCAGACGATCGAGGTGATCGAGGTGCGCTACCCACCCCGACCGGCTTGACCGCCGGCGTCAGCCCACGATCTTGCGCGCGCGGAGCGCGGCGATCGCCACGTCGTCGTGACCCAGTTCGTGCAGCACGGCATCGCTGTGCTCGCCGAGCCGGGGCGCGCGGCGGCGCACCGCACCCGGCGTAGCCGACAGCCGCGGCACGATGCCGGGCACCGCGATCGTGCCTCCCGCCAGTGCGGGGATGCGCTCGATGTTGCCGCGCGCTTGGTAGTGCGCGTCGGTCGCCAGGTCGGCGATCGTGTAGAGGCGACTCGCCGGCACGTCGGCGGCCGCCATGGCGGCCAGCACGTCGTCGAGTGTTCGCTGCGCGGTCCACGCGCCGATCGCGGCGTCCAGTTCAGCGGCTCGCGCGGCGCGGCCATCGTTGCGCGCCAGCGCCGGGTCGTCGGCCAGATCGGGCCGGTCGATCGCGGCCATCAGCCGGCGGAAGATGCTGTCGCCGTTGCCGGCCACCAGCACGAAGCGACCGTCGCCGCAGGGGTAGGCATTCGACGGTGCGATACCGGGCAGCGCGCCGCCGGCCGGCTGCCGCACCTCGCCGAACGCGTCGTACTCGGGCAGCAGGCTCTCGGTCAGGTTGAACATGGCCTCGTAGAGCGCCAGGTCGATCATCTGTCCGGTGCCGCCGAGCGCATCGCGACCGTACAGCGCCAGCAGCACGCCCATCGCGCCGTGCAGCCCGGCCACGGTGTCGCCGAGCGACACGCCGGCCCGCACCGGTGCACGGCCCGGTTCGGCATTCAGGTGGCGCAGGCCGGCAAAAGCCTCGCCCACCGCCGCGAAGCCTGGCTCGCCCGCCCGGGGCCCGGTCTGGCCGAAGCCAGACAGGCGCAGCATGATCAGCCGCGGATTCAGCGCATGCAGTGCTTCCCAGCCCAGGCCCCAGGCCTCGAGCGTGCCCGGTCGGAAGTTCTCGATCAGCACGTCCGCGTCGGCCAGCAGCTCGCGCACCAGTGCCTGGCCTTCGGGCTGGCGCAGGTCGATCGCCACCGACTCCTTGTTGCGAGACTGCGCATCCCACCACACCGAGTTGCCCTCGCGCAGCTTGCGCCACTTGCGCAGCGGATCGCCGCCGCCCGGCGGCTCGATCTTGACGACCCGTGCGCCGAAATCGGCCAGCGTCTTGGCCGCGAAGGGGCCGGCGATCAGTTGGCCGAGTTCGACCACCTTGATGCCTTCGAGGATCTGCATCGTTTGCTCCCGTTCGTGCGACGCGCGCATTCTGCCCACCCGCGCGGGCGCTGGCCGCGTTCTCAGGCTTGACGCGCGCCACGCGCAATACCGACGGCGAACGCTTCAACGCCCGCAGGGTGTCGGCCAGGTGCAGCCGGTCACGTACCGCAAGCAGCAGGCGCAGTTCGGTCGTCTCGGTGGCGCGCTCATCGCCCATGTCGATGTGCACGATGTCGGCCTCGGCGCCGCTCACCGCCGTGGCGATCTGCGCCAGCACACCCTTGCCGTTGTGGACCAGCACCGTCACCGCTGTCTCGAAGCTGCGTTGCGGAGCCTCGGACCACTCCACCGTGATCCACGGTTCGCTGTCCCGCCCGAACAGCCGCTTGGCAGTGCTGCACTCGCCGGTGTGCACCATCAGGCCCTCGCCACGCCCCAGGTAGCCGACGATCGAGTCACCGGGTACCGGCCGACAGCATTCGGCCAACTGCACGGTCGCACCTTCGCTGCCATCGATGACCACGGTGCCTTGAGAGGGTGCTCCATCATCGGCACCGTAGCGGCCCATCGTCAGGGTCAGCGCATCGGGCCGCGCGCCACGCTCGGCCAGCAGCGCGGCCATGCGCTTGGCGACGATGGTCGGGATCTTCTTGCCCAGGCCGATCTCGGTCAGCAGCTCGTCGCGTTTCTTGGTGCCGCTCCAGCGCAGCAGGGCCTGCCACAGCGCACCGTCGGCGCCGGCCGAGGTCTCGTCGCCGGCAGGCAGGGACAGGCCTTCGGCTCGGATCGCCTGCGCCAGCAGCTTCTGCCCGAGTTGCAGGGACTCCTCTGCCTCCATGTTCTTCAGGTAGTGCCGGATGCGCGAGCGCGCGCGGCCAGTGCGCACGAAGTTCAACCAGGCCGGGTTGGGGCGGGCGCCCGGTGCGGTGACGATCTCGATCGCGTCGCCGCTGCGCAGCGCGGTGCGCAGCGGCGCGGGCTCGCCGTTGATCTTGGCGGCGATGCAGTGGTCACCGACATCGCTGTGGATCGCATAGGCGAAGTCCACCGGGGTGGCGCCCTTCGGCAGCGCGAGGATCTTGCTCTTCGGGGTGAAGACGTAGACCGAGTCGGGGAACAGGTCGATCTTGACATGCTCCAGGAACTCGGCCGAGTCGCGTGTCTCGTCCTGGATGTCGAGCAGCGACTGCAGCCACATCGCGCCGATGTTCTGGGCGTCGGCGCTGCCTCGGGTCTTGTACATCCAGTGCGCCGCGATGCCCTTCTCGGCCACCATGTGCATCGGCGCCGTGCGGATCTGGAACTCGACTGAAGTACCGAGCGGGCTGACCAGCGTGGTGTGCAGCGATTGGTAACCGTTGGCCTTGGGGATCGCGATGTAGTCCTTGAAGCGGCCCGGCACCGGCTTGTAGAGCTGGTGCAGCACACCCAGCGCCAGGTAGCACTCGGGCAGCGTGTTGACGACGATGCGAAATCCGAAGATGTCGCTGACCTGGGCGAAGCTCAGGCGCTTCTCGTCCATCTTGTTGTAGATGGAGAAGATGGTTTTCTCGCGGCCCGACACCTGCACCGCGAGCTTGGCCTCCTTGAAGGCCTTCACCACATCGCGCTGAACGCGCTCGACGATGTCGCGCCGGTTGCCCCGGGCGCGCAGCACCGCCTTGCTGAGCGCGGCATGGCGCCACGGGCGCAGCTGCTGGAACGAGAGTTCCTGCAGCTGCCGATAGGTCTCGTTCAGGCCCAGCCGATGGGCGATCGGTGCGTAGATCTCGATCGTCTCGCGCGCGATGCGTTCGCGCTTGACCGGCAGCATCGCATCGATCGTGCGCATGTTGTGCAGCCGGTCGGCCAGCTTCACCAGGATCACGCGCACATCGCGCGCCATCGCCAGCAGCATCTTGCGGAAGCTCTCCGCCTGCGACTCTTCTCGGGTGCTGAACTGCAGCTTGTCGAGCTTGGTGAGGCCGTCGACCAGATCGGCCGTCGGCGCGCCGAAGCGCTCGATCAGCTCAGCCTTGCCGATGCCGCAGTCTTCCATCGCGTCGTGCATCAGCGCGGCCATGATGGCCTGTGCGTCGAGCTTCCAATCGGCACACAGGCCGGCGACCGCGATCGGGTGCGTGATGTAGGGTTCGCCGCTGGCGCGGAACTGGCCGAGGTGGGCCTCGTCGGCAAACTTGTAGGCCTCGCGCACGCGCTTGATGTCGGCCGCGTCGAGGTAGGACAGCTTGTGCGTCAGCGCGGCAAAAGATGCTGCCTCGGCATCGCTGGTGGCCGCGTCCTGCTCGGCCACGGCACTGCCGCCGAGCATGAACGACGGCAACGCCTGACTCAGCTTTTTGCGGACGGCAAGTACGGCACGAGAGGGCATGGGCTCATGGTAGCGCGCTCGCCGAGCCGGACTGCAGCGAACGCGGAACGACCCTGCCGAACGACGGGCGCCGGCCGGGTCAGCGCGGGTTCGGTTCGCGTGCGTGCTTCGTCGCCAGCACGTTGAGCGGGATCTTCAGATAACTGACACCATCGCTTTCCGCTGGCGGGAGCTGCCCGGCGCGTACGTTGACCTGCAGCGAGGGCAGGATCAGCGCGGGCACCTCGAGTTGCGCGTCGCGTGCGGTGCGCATGGCCACGAACTCGGTCTCGCCAATGCCATCGTGGACGTGGATGTTGCGGGCTCGTTGATCGGCGACCGTCGTCTCCCAGCGCGGCGGGCGGTTCGGCGGCGGATAGTCGTGGCAGACGTACATCACGGTGTCTGGCGGCAGATCGAGCAGGCGGCGCATGGAGCGGTAGAGCTGGTGTGCGTCACCCCCGGGAAAGTCGGCTCGGGCGCTGCCCACGTCGGGCATGAACAGCGTGTCGCCCACGAACACCTGGCCATCGACGAGGTAGGCCATGTCGGCCGGGGTATGGCCCGGAACGAGCAAGGCAGTGGCTTCCACCTCACCGATCCGGAACGTCTCGCCGTCGCGGAACAGGTGGTCGAACTGGCTGCCGTCGGGCAGGAAGCTGCGCTCGAGGTTGTAGATCTTCTTGAAGACAGCCTGCACTGCTCGGATGTTCTCGCCGATGGCGATGCGCCCGCCGACGCGCCCCTGCAGATAGCGGGCCGCGGACAGGTGGTCCGCGTGGGCATGGGTCTCGAGGATCCAGTCCACCTGCAACTGCTGTTCAGCCAGGCAGGCCAGCACCACATCGGCCGAGCCGGTGCTGGTGCGGCCTGCCTTGAACTCGAAATCCAGCAGGGGGTCGATCACCGCGGCGCGTCGCGTCGCCGTGTCCCACACGACGTAGGTGACCGTGCCGGTCAGGGGATCGTAGAAGGCGCGGGTCGCGGTTCGCTTGCTCATGGGCGGGCCTTGTTTCAGGGGTTCAGATGCTCTGTTGATTTATAGTATATTTATTTATATATTGATATCAAGTCCAATTCTGGAGCGCTTCGTGAAGTCCACCTCCACTGCCATCGACCCCGGCGCGCTGCGCGGTGCCGCTGCGCGCGCCGTCGGGGCTCTCAAGCTGCTGGCGAACGAGGATCGGCTGCTGCTGTTGTGCCAGCTGTCGCAGGGCGAGCGCTGCGTCAGCGAGTTGGAGGAGCAACTCGCCATCCGCCAGCCGACGCTGTCGCAACAGCTCGGCGTCCTGCGCGCCGAGGGCGTGGTCAGCACGCGGCGACAAGGCAAGCACATCTTCTACAGCGTCGCGGATCCCGCGATGCTCGAGATCCTGGCGGTGCTCTACCGCCTCTACTGTCCCGAGGAATGAGCCGTGAACATCGACTGGAATGCCTACACCCCGTGGTCCGCGCTCGCCGGCGGCCTGCTGATCGGACTGGCCGCGGCGGCCTTCGTGCTGCTGAACGGCAGGATCGCCGGCATCAGCGGCATCGTCGGGGGCCTGCTGCGACCCGTCTGGGGCGATGCGGCTTGGCGCGTCGCCTTCGTGGCCGGCCTGATCGGCGCACCGTTCGTCTACCTGCTGTTCGCCGCGCTGCCAAAGGCGCAGATCGACGCGGGTTTCGGCACGCTCGTCGTGGCCGGCGTGCTGGTCGGGGCCGGCAGCCGCTACGGCTCGGGATGCACGAGCGGCCACGGCATCTGCGGTCTGTCGCGGCTGTCGCCGCGCTCGCTCGTCGCCACGGCGACGTTCATGGCCGCGGGTTTTGCCACCGTGTTCGCGGTCCGCCACGTGTTCGGTTTCTGAGGAGCGTCGCCATGCTGATCTTCACGTCCCTGCTGGCCGGCCTGCTGTTCGGCCTGGGCCTCATCGTCGCCGGCATGACCAATCCGGCCAAGGTGATCGGTTTCCTGAACCTCGCCGGCCCGTGGGATCCGTCGCTGGCCTTCGTGATGGCCGGAGCGATCGCCGTGGGAACGGTGGCGTTCCTCGTCGCGCGCCGCCGCACCGTGTCCCTGCTGGGGGCTGCGATGCAATTGCCCGCGGCCCGCGACATCGATCGCCGGCTGGTGCTGGGCAGCCTGGTGTTCGGCGTGGGCTGGGGCCTGGCCGGGTTCTGCCCCGGTCCCGGACTGGTCGCCTTGGGCATGGGCGAGTTCAAGGCGCTGGTGTTCGTGGCGGCGATGCTCGTCGGCATGGGCGCGTTCGAGCTGTTGGAGCGGCGCCGGCGCATCACCGCAACCGGCGTCGCCTGAGGCGGGGCCGCCAAAATGACGACGGCCCGCCGAGGCGGGCCGTTCGCGAGCGGGCGTGAGGCTTTAGACCGGCACCTTGCGCAGCATCTCCAGGCCCACATGGCCTTCGGCGATCTCGCGCAGCGCGGTCACGCCGGGCTTGTTCTTGCTCTCGACCTTGGGCGCATGGCCCTGGCTTAGCATGCGAGCCCGGTAGGTGGCTGCCAGCACGAGCTGGAAGCGGTTCGGGATCTTGGTCAGGCAGTCTTCGACGGTGATGCGGGCCATGGACGGTGCTCCGGGGAGGGGTGTGACGAGAATCAGTCCAGGTGCAGAGCCCGGAACACGGCCGCCTTGCTGCGGCGCAGACGAGAGTATTTTAGCCGCTGCGCGTGGACGATGGCTTTCAGGTCGAACAAGGCCGTCTCGAACACCGCGTTGATGACCACGTAGTCGAAATGCTTTGCCTGGGCCACCTCGAGGCGGGCGTTGGCCATCCGGGTCTCGATGACCGGCGGCGGGTCCTCGCCGCGGCGCTGCAGGCGCTGGAGCAGTTCGTCCCAGCTCGGCGGCAGGATGAAGATCAGCACGGCGTTCGGGAACAGCCGCTTGATCTGCAGCGCGCCCTGCCAATCGATCTCTAGCACGACGTCCTCGCCATCCTGCAATCGCTGTTCGATCGCGATGCGCGACGTTCCGTACAGGTTGCCGTGCACCTCCGCCCATTCGAAGAACGCGCCCTCCATGACCATGTCGCGAAAGGTCGGCTCCTCGACGAAATGGTATTCGCGTCCCTCGACCTCCTGCCCGCGCGGCGGCCGGGTGGTGTGCGAAATAGAGACCGCGAGGTGCGAGTCCAGTTCGAGCAGCGCCTTGACCAGGCTCGATTTGCCGGCTCCGCTGGGGGCCGCAACGACGAAGAGGTTGCCAGGGGTGTCCATCGGGTGTCAGGGCCTCATTCGATGTTCTGCACCTGAATGTCGAGTACGAATCTAAGCCGTTGATGCGTATGGAACTTTCGTGTCTTGGCGGACAAAACCCCCACGAAGCACCCCACATCCAACGTGCGCTTCAGTGGCACGTCGTGGCACTTTCGAGGCCTGACCTTTCCACTGAAGCGGCAGGCAAAAGTCTAGCAGCAGCGAGCGCACACAAGGTGTTGGCGAGAGCGTCGCTTGACGTGAAGATGCTCGCCTAGTGGTTCCAGTTGAAGGCGCTGACTTCACACGGGCAAAACGAAGACTTGGTACCTGGTGAGAAACGACGGCCAGTCGACATGGTCGCGCAGCGCGATGTCGTCGACGAGCAAGAGCTTCTCGGCTGCACGGTCGAACAGTGCGGCGCACGCGGCCGGGTGATTGTTACGCGACGGGTAGAGCACGCCGTCGAATCGAGGCGCGCCATCCGGCTCGGCGAGCTCGTGTACCAGCGCAGCGATGCGCTGCGTGTGAACGTAGCGACGGCTGGCCAGCTGGGACAGGTTCAATCCGAACTGCGATGCCATCACGCCGGGCGCAGTGAGATCGGCCAGCGACAGCGGCTCGAGGACGCCGATCGCCCTGACTGTGCGCGCGTACACCTCGGTTCGGGTGATTGCGCGCTTGGAGCGCTGGCCCCAACGGTGCTGGCGGAAGACCGACTCCATGAGCGCGGTCGCCAGGTCGAAGCCGACATAGAGCGTGCCGTACTGGAGGCCCAGGTCGTCGTAACGATTGCCTCCCGAACGTCCGAAGTGAAGGGCTGTGCCGCGATACGCGGCACGACTCACGTGCTGGAGCAGTTCCCCCGCGAGGATGATTCGGGCCGGAACATCAGGCGTCGGCACCGCCGCGCTCCGCCCGCTGCACGCCGAGTGAAGCAAGCACGACGCGCGCGGTCGCGTCGACGTTGCCTCGATTCGCGCTCGCCGCCGGAGATTGGCCGCCCAGCGCTTCGCAGGGCTCCGTCAAGGCGCGGTAGACCGTCCAGGCGTCGACATCTTCCGCAGCCTGGAGCACGGTGCGCGTCAGCTGCAGGCCTGGTGCCTCCAGTTGCCAGTCGGGAATGCGCTGACCGCGACGACCGACGTCCAGAGCAAGCAATCTGCGGGCAGCGATGTCCTTGTAGATCTGCTGGCGGGACTTGTGGGCTAGGCGCACGAAGTCGGCAAGCGGCAGGTTGTGCGGCTGCTCGAACTCGCGCAGCAGTTCAGCGCGGCCTCGCTGGACGTCGGCGGCCGTCGGCGCCCAGGAGGCGGCTGCGCGCAGCGCCGCGGCCTTCCGGCCCAGTGCTTCGGTCAGGGGTGTCGCCTCGTCGGCGATGTTCGTGGCAGCCGCCACCTTCTCTCGAACAAGGCGGTCAAGCTCGAAGAGGAATGCGCCACGGTCGCGAACCGTGACCGCCTTGTCGAAGCGGCGAACTTCCGTCGGGGTGACAAGTGGTTGGTTCAAAACTGATGCCGCTTGTGCCTTGCGCATGGCGAACTCCATGTACGCACTGAGATGCGGCAGATTAGTCTCGTTTGTCTCGTATGTCAACTTTGACAACATCGACTTGGCGAGTGTTGCAGGGCGGCCGACGCTTTTCGGTGGCGCTTGCGCCGCGCCGCCGCCCGCCGCTCCAGGCAGATTGCCTTTTCTGCGCCTGTCGCTACGCTTGGAACCCAGTGGATAGCGAGATGCGCAAGTTGGTCTTCTTCGCCTGTATCGCCATCGGGGGGGTGGCGGGGCTGCTCGTTGCCGCGCAAGACGCCTGGAGCGTCCGGGCGGTGATGATCAGCATCGGATGCGTCGCCGGCGCGGCCATCGGAGGCGCAATCGGGCGGGTTGCCAGGGGGGCAGGAGTGCGTCGGCCCGAGGCGCTCGATGCTTCGTTCGGCATGGGCAGCGGGCCAGAAGATCGGGATCGGAACTACTGGCGGGACGGGGGCCACCCTCCGTTCATGCGTCCCACTCGTTCCGAGCCCGATCGCCATATGCTTGATCCAGACCGCGTCGATTGACTAGCGATTCTTTTTGAGCAGGTCGCCCGCGGCCTTGCGCGCTTCGTCAAGGGTCGAGCCCGCATCGGCGGCGACTTGCCGGCCCGTCTGCAGGAGGAGGGACTTCTCGGTCGAAAGCGTCCCATCAGCGGATCGAGATGTGCCGTCCTTTGCATCGAAACCCGCGCGAGCGTCGTCTGCTCGAACACGCAACTGAGCGCCACTACGTCGGACGTCGTCGCGGAGATCGTTCTGCTCGGACGTTGTGGCGCCCGACGGAAGTTCGCTTCGAGGAAGCACCCCTGGAATCCGCGGGGCCGCATCGAGCTTGGGATTGAGCTTCGTCGCCGCGCTGTCCTCTTGAAACTCACCGTGCAGGCGAGCGAACGACTCCGGAACCGCGACACCGTTCGAGAAGACCCGCGTCGGCGGTAACCCCTGTCGCGCAAGTTCGGAGTCCATCAGCGAAAGCGCGGCTGCGCTGTTGCCGCCGTACCGTTCGGCGTACCGCATGAACATCTCGAGGTTGTATGGGTCCTGCGCGATGTCGATCGACAACACTTCGCCACGCTCGCGCGCGGATGAGAGACGTTCTGCGAGAGCACTCCGCTCGCCATAGGAAGCTTCGGCACGCTCTGATCTCGAGGATATGCTCGCCAGCCTCGAGGCAAGCTCGCGGGACTCTCGCGAGTCAGCTGCGAACAATGCAACGGTTGATGCGTCTCGCGAAACGCGATCGCCAAACTGCTTGAACTCTGCGATCTGCTCGTTGCTCATCGCTCCGAGAACCTTGCGCTGATCCGCCGACAGGCCTGTCTGATAGCTCTTGCCGGCGTTCCCCTGGACCGACGCTCCGGCAACAGGCGTGCTCAGGCCAAGGTGCGCCGAGGCGCCGAAGGCGATGCTGGCCACCTGCGCCTGAGTCAAGCCCGTGCTGTCAGCCACAGTCTTCGTGATCTGGTCCAGCCGCGTCAGCGTCTCGCCCAGTTGCTCGAAGCTGCTCGTCGACGTGCCCGACGAACTGCGCGACGACTTGAGCTTTGCCAGCCCCTTGGTGAAGGCCTCGGTCAGGACGGTGGACCGCTCGTTGCTCGCGGCCACCATCTCGCCCCGCGCTGCGTCTGCCTGACGGCTCGCTTCGGTCACGTCCTGTTCACTGACCCGCATCGACACCACGCGCGAGGCGAAGCCCTGGTTGCGCAGCAGGCTCGCGGCCGTGCGACCGGTGAGTGCGCTCGATGTGAAGGTGTTGCCGCTGAGATCGCTCTGCCAGGAACTCATGAAAGCCGACGTACGGTTCGGTGCCAGCTGCAACTGATCCATCGCGACGTTGCCCATAGCCACGTTGCCGACGGCGGCTCCTGCCGTGCTGCCGGCCAGCATGCCCTGCAGCCCGGACAAGCCGCCAACGAGCGCGGTGCCGAAGTTCTCCATGCGCTTGAGTGCGGCCCAGGCGATGAAGGGAATGCTGATGGCCAGGTAGCCGACCACCGCCTCGCCGGAGATCGCCCGCGAGTAGATCGTCGATGCGGTCTGCAGCGCGAGGGCCTTGGTGCCGGTGCCCAGGTCCGACGCGGCGGCCAGGTCGTAGGCGGCGTACACCGAGGCCATGTAGTTGAGCACCGCGTACAGCGGCGGCCATAGCTGGATCCAGATCAGGATAGCTGCATAGCCTTTGAAGGCGATCATCGACTCGCGCCCGCTGGTCAGCAGGAGCAGCAGCACGAAGAGCGGGAACAGGGCGTAGGTGAGGGCTTCGACGACATTGCGGAACACCGGCAGCGACTGTTCTGCCACCTTGCCGTAGTTCATCCAGGTCGCGTTCTGCTGGGCCACCGCCTGCGCCCGGCCGACCGCGAGCACCATCGCCGCAGGGTCGTTCACCTTCTGGCCGATGATGTTGCTGGTGTCGCTGATCGCATTGAGCACGGCGTTCTGCCGGATCAGGTCGGTTGCCGTCGCGGCCGCCGTTGCGATGCTGTTGCGGATGTAGGCCTGCTGGATCTGGCCGGCGATCGCGGCAGTCGCGGCCGCGCTGGGCAGCGTGGGGTTCAGCTGGAAGGCCAGCCGGCCCTCGATGCGCGAAACCTGCGCCGGCAGGCGGCCGTTCAGGTTGCCGTAGACGTTGGGGCAGGTGTCGACGGTCACCGCGCCGCCGGCGCCGGTCACCGTACTGAAGCGGGCTGGGTTCGGTGTGGCCATGAGCGCCCACACGTCGTCGGAGGTGGAGAAAGCGGCCGGATCGACGGTGCCGTCGATCAGGTCGTACATCGTGCAGTTGTGGATGAAGTTGATCAGGTCGGTGCGGAAGGTGGGGTCCTGGAACACCACGTTTCCGGTCTCGCGGATCAGGCGGTTGCCGAACATCAGGCCGTTGCGCTCGTAGCTCAGTTCCGCCGGCATCGCGCCTGCGCCGGGGATGACCTGGAACGCGGTCTCGAAGAGGCCGGTCAGCGTGTGACCGATGGTGCTGGTGATGCTGCCGAGCATCGCCACGCCAAACGGGACGTTGGCGACAACCTTCACCGCCGAGCCGCCGGTCTTGTCCACGATGCCCACCGTCACGCGGGGCACGATCAGCACCGAGAACACCAGCAACACTGTGGCCAGCCACTTCCAGCCCTGCAGCTTGTCGGGGGCGAAGGCATACGCGAGCAGAGCGGCGATGAAACCGCAGAAGGCGACCGCCGCGACAGCGGCCGCGTAGTCGCTCGACGCATGGATGGCTGCGGCGGCATTGAAGATGCCGAACAGGCTGTCCGCGTTCTGGTAGGCGAAGATCTCCCACATGGCCGCCTCGATGAATCGGAGCGGCTATCGCGCCACGTAGGCCGCGCGCTGCCCCAGCATGTCCATCACGTGCTGCGGCATGCTGGAGCGCAGTTGCCGCTCGAGTTGCTCCAGGTGACTGGAGACGGCGCGGAAGGAGCCGACCTTCTGGTATAGCAGGTTCTTCTCCTGCGACAGCTGCAGCAGCATGGCCTGGGCACGCTGGCGCACCTGGTTGGCAAGCTCGCGCTGGCTTTGCTGCAGCGTGTAGTCCTTGTCTAGCGCGGCCATGCCCAGCCGCAGGTTCCGTTCGAGGAAGACGTAGGCGTAGTCGGCCGCGATCACGTCGCGGTACTGGCCGATCAGGCTGTCGGCCAAGCCCGAGCCAGGGATGGTCGCGCCGATCGACAACATCCGGTAGACGGGCTCGGTGGTCTGGTTGACGAAGCCGACCTCGGCCGAGTTGTTCGGGATCGCCGTGCGCGTGGCGATCTTGTCGGCGATCGACCGCATCATGGTCTCGACGCGGGCCGTGAAGGGCGTGTGCGTGTAGCCCGTGTTCAGCGTGACGACATCGCAGTTCGTGTAGTCGTTGCAGCGCAGCAGGTGCTGGGTGACGTTCGTGCCGGTCGCCGCCGCCTGGCCGTAGAGCAACTGGCTGATCGAGGTGATCGTCGGTGGCACAGGCTCCGGGTCGCGGTTCGCGCTCTCCGGATGGAAGATGACCGTGCCGACGATGCTCATGATCAACTCGCGCTCGGCGTCGTCCAGCGCCGTGCCGGTGCGCTGCAGAGCCTTCCAGGTGAGGTTGCCGACGAAGGGCGCCTTGTTTCGGACGTTGGGATCTGCGGAACTGCGCGCCGAGGCCAGGATGCTCGGCCGGTCGCTGGCGCATCGGCGCCGGGCCGCGTCGCGGTCGCTTTCCAGGCCCATCTCGATGGCCAGGTCGGCGCAGGCCTCCTGCGAGCTGTAGCCCGTGGCCTCGGCCGCCGTGCTGACGATGGCCTTCGCGGTTTCGCACGAGTTGATGCGCGCGTTGTTGATCCAGGTCTCCAGGCCCTTCGCCCACTTCGTCAGGCCACCCAGCAGCGGCGAGACCGACTCCAGCGCGAGTTGAAAGGCGATGCCGGGCAGCGCGGCCGTGATGTTGCGCAGCATGTTCTTGAACTCCTCGGCGGAGATGTGCGAGAACGACCCGCCGAAGACGTCGATGCCGCCGCAGCCGGCCTTGCCGCTGGGGAACTGGATCGCGGCAAGCTGGTAGACCTTGTTCGGCGAGCGCATGAACAGGCTGCCGCCGGTGTAGGTGTTGAAGGTCTGCCCGCGAAATGCGCCCGGCGCGGTGTAGTTCCCGATCGTGCCGAGGTTGTTGAACATCGTGTTCACCTCGGCGTTGAGGTCGCCGGCTCGTGCCGCCCCGGCATGCCACGTGATGGCCAGGGTGACGAGTGCAGCGCAGGTGCGTTGGGACGGGCGGTTGGGCATGCCGATTCTCCTGGGGACGGGATCAGGGCACTCCGAGCTGTCGCACGGCGCTGGGCACCATGGCCTCGAAGGCGGGTGCTGCAGCGGCGGAGATGCGCTCGAGCAGTTGCGACTCGGACAGCACACCGAAGCCGATGGGCACGATGCGGCCGGTGAAGGGCTGCGCCAGGTAGACGGCGGGCACCTGGGCCACGCGCAGCGCGGTGGCCGCGCCGTTGTCGCGGCGCGCGGACGCGAAGCCCGGCAGCGTGCCGCCGTCGAGGCTGACGGCTTCGACGCGGATACCGTGACGACCTTGAAACGCTTCCAGCGTCGGCGCGAAGGCGTGGCAGTAGGGGCAGTCGCCGCGAAAGAAGAACAGCAGCACATGGTCGCGACCCAACTGGGTGATCGAACGCGAGCGTTCGCCCAGTTGCTGGGCCTCGAAGACTTCCAGCGCCTTGGCGTTGACCGGGCGTCCCTGCAGGGACGGATCGAGCTCGGGCGTGGTCCAGGCGACCCGCTGCGCCACGTCGGCAAAGGCCGAAGCCTGGGCGACGACCTTGGCCTCGAGCTCCATGTAGCGCCGCACGTTGGCCTCTGTGGGCCGCATGACGGCGATGCCGCGCAGATCCTCGACCCGCTTGCGCAGGCGCTCGAGTTCCACCAGTTCTGGCGGCCGGGGCTCACGGCGGGGATCGCGGGCTGCAGCGGGCGGCCCCGCTGGCTTGGGCGGCACGGATTGAGGTGGGTCGGGCTCGGGCGTCGGGTCCTCGTAGAAGTGCCAGCCGCGCCATGTGTCGCCCCAGAAGCGGGGTGAATCGTTCTCGGCCCCGCTTGCTGCCGATGAAGCACATGCGCCGGCAAGCACGAGCAACATCAGGCGGTGGGTGCCTTGCATCGCGCACCTCAGGACAGCGAGCGCGGCGGCAGTCCGTCGCGGCAGTAGTTGATGCCGAAGTCGATGGTCCGTCGGCGCGGCCCTGACTCTCCGGGAAGCTGCACACCGTCCTGCCAGAAGCTCACCTTCAGACGACGGCAGCCCGGTTGCGCATAGCGGCGCTCCGTGATCACGTCGATGTAGACCGGCGACGTGGCCTTGAAACGCGCCGTGACGGCGTCCGCCATCGGTCCCGACAGCACGCCGTGCGCACGCCCGTCCGGTGCATCGATGGCCGCAAGCAGCAGCGGACGCGCATCGGGCACCGGGAGGCGTTCCTGGGCCGTGGCCATGGACGAGAAGAGGGCCATTGCAAGCCCCAGCGGCAATGCCCGACGGACGTGATGGCGGCTCATTGGCACCTCCCCTGACCGTAGTAGCAGGTCGGGATGCGCCCGCCACTCTGGCCCTGAAGAGTGGCCACGTTGGGCAGGGTCGGCACCAGCGAGGCATAGAACTCGCTCAGGTCCATCGCCGCGAAGTCCAACGACTGCAACTGCGCAACGGTGAAGCCCGAGCAATCTGGGTTCTGCGCACTGCCCCAGCCCTTGCCGACCTGCGTTCGCCCCTGCTCGTTGACGATGCGGGCCAGCATGCTGTTGAAGCAGCACTTGCGCGTGGTGTGCGTGATGCACGAGACGCAGGAGCCGAGGACACGGATGCAGGACGAGCAGTAGGTGCCAACGGAATGACACAGGCCGGCGCCCTCCTTCATCGCAAGCTTGCCTTCCTCCTCGTCGCAGGACATCGCCGCCATCACGACGTAGATCACGACCGCGATGGCAAGGCTCCACGGATCGAAGGCAACCACCAGGCTGTCGCCGGCATAGAGCACCGCCGAGCCGGCGGGCAGCGCCGCGCCATTGACCGCCACGGTGACGCCGTAGGTGGTGAAGGTGCCGCTGAAACCGCCCCCGAGCAGCAAGGCCTGCATGCCCTGGTAGATGAACTGCCGGTTCTCTGCGTTCATCAGCACGTCGTACACCAGCCGCGAGCCCGTGCCGAACGGGCTCTGGTTGGTCATGCCGGCGCCGGCGCTGTCGGCATAGCAGCAGTTGTTCAGCAGCCGGTCGCGGCAGCGGTTCTCCTCGCCCTTGAAGACCTGCATGCGGTCGGTGTCGAGGTAGACGCCGGCTTCCCGCGCGGCCTCGAGCATCGACATGCTGCGCGCGAAGTCGGGATCGTTCGCGTGGCTGATGTCGTAGCAGTTGCCCTGCAGGCAGAAGACGTTCGACGGGCAGTTGCTGGCGCTGGTCACCGTCTGTGCCGGCACCGGGCAGCTGTAGCTGTCCTCGTGCACCTCGCAGGCGCCGGTGACGGGGTTGCTGCGTCGGCAGACCGAGCCCGAGGGCGAGCAGCCGGCGGCGACCAGCGGCCCGCACTGGCTGCCCGGCGCGGTGCCGGTGCAGTTCATCGTGCTCTCGTACTGCCAGCAGTCGCGGGTCACCGATGCCCCGTCAATCACCTTCGTCGCCGGACCTTCGGTGCATACGGCCGCGGTCTGCACGGTACAACGACTGCCGTCGGCGACGGCGGGGCATTGGTCGTCCCAGCGGTCGGTCTCGGTGAGGGTGGTGCGGGGTCGGGTGTACGACAGTCGCATCGTCGGGATCGGCCCGTAGGCCGGGTTCGGGTCCCAGCCGACGACGCTGCGGTCGCTGTCGAGGTTCCAGTAGTAGCCGGGCAGGCTGGCCGTCACGTCGTAACCGACCAGCGCTGTGGCGCCATTGGCCGGCGCATAGCAGCGCGTGCCGTCGAGCGCCGTCGTCGTGCAGCCGCTGTCACCCTGGCAGACGGTGTCCTGGATCAGATCGCCGCTTTGCGTACCAGCCGGGCAGGCCGCATAGCGCCTCAGGAAGGGCTCGACGCTGGTGCAGCTGTAGCCGGAGTCACCGCCGCCGGTGCAGACCTCGGCCCGCTCGGCTGCGATCATGGCCGTCAGTGCGCAGGCGTCGCCAGTGCAGGCCTTGTCGGCAACCCAGACGCCGGTGCGGATCTCCGTGCCGGTGCTCCAGGAGTAGCTGGTGCCCAGCACCGCGACCATCTGCGGGAACAGCACCGGTGTCGTCATGTCGACGTCGAAGAAGGCCAGCGGCGATGCGTCCTGCGTGACGCGGAAGTGCTGCGCCGTCTCCGGGCGGTCTGGCAGGCACTGCGCGTCCACGCCGGTGCGGCCTACGCCGGCGTGGGCGAACCAGTCGCCGGGGGTGCAGTTGGTGCTGCGCTCAATGCCGACTGTCAGACTGCGCATGCAGCGGTAGCTGCCCACGCCTTCGTAGCGCAGGCAACTGCGGGTCTGCGTGCCGGCCGGCAGCGCGGTCGTCGTGGTCGTGCATCCGCTGTAGTACGACGCCAGGTTCTCGAGCACGCTGGATGGCGCACGGGCGATGCCATGCGCTGTGGACACCGAGGGGTCGCCGGGTCCGATCGCCGGACGGGGCAGGTTCGCCGACCCCATCGCACCGCGCTGGGCCTGGCACACCGGGTCGTTCGGCAACGTGGCGCACAGCGACAGCCGTGCGCTGCCCTGCGACGACAGGTTGGGCTGGCGGTAGTACGCAGACTCGGGTGGGGCGGCGGTGTAGCCCGGTACGGCGCTGGTGGCGCTCGGCGCAGTGACGGTGGCGCGGGCTGCCGGGTTGGCGGCCCGGCCTGCTGCGACGCCTTCCTCGTGCGGGCCGGCTGGCGCGGTGACCGGGGTCACGGCCACGCAGAACGCGGTGAAGGAGGCAATCAGCTTGCGCATGGCATCACTCCCGGCGGCCGAGTCGGGCCAGGAAACGGCCGGCGTCCTTCGCGAAGGCCGGCGCCGAGCGCTGGAACTGCGCCAGCGCGTAGTCGAGGCTGACATCGCCGGCTGCCATGACATGGTCGTCGGCTCGCGCACACTGCTCGCCGCTGCAGGCGGCGTCTTGCCCGCCTGCGCGGGCGAGAACGAACGACGGCACGCGCTGGATCGCGTACCGATCGAATGCCCGTGGGTCAATCTGCACCGACACTGCCCGCGTGCCGATCAGTTGCTGGATGCGCGCCGCGGTGCGAGGCAGCGACCCCGCTGACAGTCCGCGCAGCAGCAACTGCGCGCGAGCACGTGCCGCCTGGTCCACCAGCCGCGCCAGCGCGCCCTCCGGCATGGACAGGCTGATGAAAACGATTAGGCGTGGCTCGTCGGCGCCTGGCAGTGCAGGTGTCCCCGTCGCGGTTGCGAATCCCCGGGCCAGCGCCTCCAGGTCCACTGGAGTCTGCGTGGCCGGTACGGGCAGGGCATCCACCCGTGGCATCACTTTGGCGGGAGGAAGGCCGACGAGGGCTTGCGCGCGCACCGCCGCGGCAGCGAACAAGAGCCCGGCCGCGGCCACGCGTGCGGCGAGGCGAAGGAATTCAGTAGCCCACACAGCAGTTCCTCTTGCGGAACAACATGAAGGCGAAGTCCTCGCCGCGCACCGGGTACTCCTTGCCGGCGCCCCAGACGATGGTGCTGCGGCCGAAGGGCTGGCAGCAGCGCCCGCGGTCCTTGGCGGTGTTCGCCACCGGGTAGGTCAGCTGGGTCTTGTAGGCGGTCTTGTCCATCGCCGGCAGGAAGTAGGGGCCGCAGAGCCCGGCCCTGCCATGCCAGCCCCAGGCCAGCAGTTCGCGGTGCATCTTGGCGGTCAGGCGCTGGGCGATCAGCGCCGCCGTGCGCACGCCGCCCAGGTGGTAGGGCACGTGGCCGTCGAGCGGGTAGAGGCCGCCCTGGCAGCCCGCACACCAGAACAACTCGGGCATGCCGAATCCGGCCGTCGCTGCGACGCAGTCCGCCGCGCACGCCGCCACCGCCACCGGATTAGCGAACAGCACTGCCTCGGGGTTGAGGATGAGTGTCAGTTCATCGTCGTTCCACAGCGGATCGACTTCGGTGAGGTAGGCAAGGTCGAACGAACCACGTTCCAGGCATGGAAAATCCGTCACGACCTCGAGCCAGTACAGCACCGGGTTCATGTAGAAGTGCGCTTGGTAGAAGCTGCCGCCGTCACCGTCGCCCTCGGGCCGCGTGAAGCGCGCGGCAGTCGGCGCATCGATGCCGGGGTCCAGATCGACGCCACCGAGCGACGCCAGGCAGAAGGCTTGCGCACTGCCTCGACATGGCGTGCCGGCTCCCAGAAGCCGATCGACAGGCCCACGGTCGGGTTCACGCCGCAACTGCAGACGGGGCTGGACGGATTGGCGATGTCTTCCTGCCCGTCGAGATTCGCCAGCGTGGTACCGCCCAGCGTGATCGGCAGGATGCAGCTCCAGCAGATGTCGGTGATGGGGTTCGGGAACCGACCGGTGCAGGTCAGGCTGTCGCCGGCCAGCGCGGCGCCGGTCGCGAGCGTGGTGGCCATTGCCGCGGCCCAGGCGCGCAGGATTCGGCCGAGGTTCATGGCAGCACCAGTTCGTCGATGCGCAGGCGCAGTCCGTCCTGCGAGACCAGGGCCGGCACCTGGCGGATGCCGAAGCGGCGCGTGAGGGTGCCGGACTGGTCGTAGTACACGGGCACGCGCCAGGCCTTCATCAGGTCGAGGTAGGAGCCTCCCGTCAGGATCGGCTTGATGCGGCCCGCGTAGCGACCGCTCAGCTCGCGGGCGTGTTTCACCTGCCGCGGGTCGCGAGCGTCGAAGAACAGCAGATGCCGCGAAAGCGACACGACCTCGAGCGGGTTCTTGCGTGTGCCCGCGGCGAACATCAGGCGGCCCTGCGGATCGGTTATGTTGCGGTCGAGCGTGAAGCTCGGGTCGACGTAGAAGGTGCGCGGGCGCTCGGTCGTCCGCAGGCCCTCGACCGCCAGCGGCTGGCGCACGGTCTCGATACCGCGGCTCCGCGCCGCTTCCGCGAGCCGCTGCAGCTCGCCGCTGCGCTCCTTCTCGCGCAGCCGCTGCTCGATGAAGGCCAGCAGATGCGGCTCGGCAATCTCGTAGGTCGGCCCGAGGGTGCCGAGGTCGACTGCGCCGGCCTTGCCGCACACGGCCAGCAAGGCCGCGACCAACAACGGCGTGGCAGCCCCGCTCATCGCGCACCCCGCGTGCAGTCGATCTGGGAGGCGAGGCTGGCGAGCGCTGCGGCGTCGCGCAGATGGCTCGCCCGGATCATGCCCATCAGCACCGGGTTGCCGTCTCCCACCGCCATCGCCACGCGCAGCTCCGCGGTCGTCAACGAACGGCCGCAGCGCTGCAACCAGGCCTGCCGGTACGCACGGGCACCGTCGTGGGCGGCCGGCGCAATGCGCGCCAGCAGCGCCAGGTAGTCCTCGATGGGCATCTCGCCTGTGCCGGGAGCACCCGGCTGCGCGGGTGAGGTCTGCGCGCGTACAGAACTGAGTCCAGCTGCTGCGAGAGCGAATAGGGCCAACAGGGTGGCGGCAAGGTGTCGAGCGTGTTGCATCGCCGTGCCTCGTCAGAACAGCGGGATAACGGTGCCGAGCACCTGATCCGCGCGCACGAGGCCGCTGGCCCGGTAGCGCGAGTCGAAGGAGTCGGGGCTGGTGCCCTGCACGTAGTAGTGGCCGGCGGGAATCACGGCGGCCAGGATCGGCTCGAGTGCCTGCCGGTCGTGGGTGTGGGTCTTGGCCTGACCGACGATCTCGCCGTTGATAGCGACAGCGCGTCCTTCGACCGTGATCCGGTCCCCGGGCAGGCCGCGCACGATCTTGAAGAAGGGCTGGCCGCGCAGACCCGGATACCGCGCCTGCGCTTCGCCGTCGAAGGCGAACACCACGTAGTCGCCGCGCTTGAGCGCATTCGGCCCGTACTGCAGCAGCGCCACCCGGCAGGGAAGGCTCGGTGTCCAGTTGAAGAGCACCGGCAGGCGCGGCGTGGGGTCGATGAACAGCCGCGTGTAGGCGAAACCCCAGATCGCGAAGACCGGCAGGTACAGGTACCAGCGCTGGCGCAGGTGCGCGCCGAAGTGGCGTGCGCTTGCGCGGAGGCGATCGCTGCGGCGGGTCATGGGGTCTCCACCTTGCGACGCAGATGCGCCGTCAGATCCACGGTCCGCGGTGCGGGCGCCGCGACGGCGGTCTTCAGGACCACAAGGCAGCCGCAGTCGCGCGGCAGTTCCTCGAGCGCCAGCGGCAGGCGCTGCGCAAAGCTGCGCGCCATGCGCATTGCCTGCTCGCGCTCGCCCTCGCTTGCGGCGCGCGTGAGGATCAGCGTGAACTCGGCTTCCTTCTGCCGGTAGACCTCGGCGATGTCGACCACGCCGATCAGCTGCGCCGGTCGGACCACGACGCGGTCGTAAGCGGCCAGCGTGCCGAGCACGATCGCGCAGGCCATGCCCGCGTTCAGCAGGAGCGACTTGAGGCCGGGGCTCACGACACATGCCCCCGGCGCCGCAGCAGTTCCGCGATCGCCTCGTCGATCGACAGGCCCTGTGCGCGCAGTTCGTCGATCGGTGCGTTGTCCTCGAGCTTGTTCGAGAACAGAAGATGGGTCGCCGGATCGAGGATGTTGCGCGCCACGCCTTCGCCAACCGGGGACGAGATGTAGACCTCCGAGAACACACCGGGCTCGGTCCGCAGCGAATTGAGCAGCCGCTTCTTCGGCTCGTCCATCGACAGCCGGCCCTGGCGGTCCAGCATCTCGATCGACTCCGGTTTCTGGCGCAGCAGGAACACCCAGTCCGAGCAGTTGAAGGCTGCTTCCATCTGTGCCGAGCCGTAGTAGTCGTCGGCGCTCTGCGTCGCGGTGCCAAGCGAGCCGCCGTACTTGCGGGCGCGCCGCGCGGCCTCCTCGACGACGGCGGCCTTGACCGGATCGTCGGCGCCGATGTCGCCCAACTGCTGCTTCAGCTCGTCGATGAAGAGCACCTTGCGCCGGTTGCGCGTCAGGTACATCTCGCCGGTGATCTGGTGCAGCAGCAGGATGTTGACCACCGCATGCAGGTCGGGCCGGCGCTTGAGTTCCTCGTTTTCGATGACGACGAAGTCGTTCTCGAAGTCGATGCTGTTGTGGCCCTCGAAAAAACGCTCGTATTGGCCGCCCCGCGCGTAGGGGTTCAGCATGATCGCCAGGTCCTTGATGCGCGGGTCTTCGCGCACGTCCAGTTCCTCGATCGTGCCGGCCTTGAAGGCGTCGCGCAGTGCGGTGACGGTCAGATCGTTGCCGTGCGCGCGGAAGAGCTTGAGCACCATCGCCGAGATGGCCTTGTACTGGACCTCGTCCAGCGGCCGCGACATCGAGGCCATCTTCGAGATGGCCGGCACCAGCATGTCGATGTCTTCGTTGATGTCGACGATGTGGGTGAAGGGGTTCAGGCAGATGGCGACATCGGGCTTGAACTCGATGTAGGTGCCCTTGGCCTTGCGGCACAGCTTCTCGAACGAGCGGCCCAGGTCCAGCATCCAGACCTTGGCGTCGATGGCGCGGTAGGACCAGGCCATCTCGTTCATCAGCACCGACTTGCCCGAGCCCGGCGCGCCGATGATCGCGAAGTTGTAGTTGCCGAGGTCGTTGTCGAAGATGTCCAGCGTCATCAACTGTCCGCGCCGGCCGCCGAAGACCAGCGCCGGGGTGCGCGTGCCGCGCCACTCGGCGATCAGCGGCGCGAGGTGAATGGCATTGGCCATCGTCTTGCGCGACACGCGGCGCATCTTGGCCAGGTCTCGGTGGAAGCGCTCGGAGAGCGTCATCGGCAAGCTGGCCAGCAGCGCCTGCCGGTGCATGTAGACATCGGCGTTGAGCTGGAATCCACGGCCGCGCCAGATCGCGTTGGCGGTTTCCTGCGCGGCGACCGACTTGCCGGGTGGCGAGAAGATCGCCAGCTGGTGGTACAGGCTCACCAGGTTGCTGCCGACGTCGATTGCGTTGGCCGCAGCGGTCCAGTCCTGCAGCTTCTTGCCCACGTCGGGCATCACCTCGGCCATCTTGCTGCGTGCGTTCTGCGTCGCGCGCACATGGTTGGCTGTGACCACCGACTTGGTGACGTTCGGGTCGAGCACGTGCACGCCCATCGTGAGCAGGAAGGGTGCGCTGTACTGCAGCGCCGGCTGCATCAGGTCGCCGATCAGTGAGCCCATCTGCCAGAGCGCGAAGCGTTCGGGGAAGGACTTGATCGAGTAGAAGCGCGCTTCGAGCCGGTGCTCGCCGCCTTCCTTCCACAAGGTCAGGCCACCGGGCTGCGGATCCTGGATGGTGTCGAAGTCGACGATCTGGTCGCGGATCTCGCGGCCGTCGTCGTAGTGCAGGTTCGGTGCATCCGCCTGCGAGATGCGGTCCGGATTGGTGAACAGCGCGCACCAGTTGATCAGGTCGGCGGCGTCGCAGACGCGGTTCGGCAACGAGGCCGAGCGCAGCGTCGAAGCCATCGACTCGCGCAGCGCCACCAGTTCGTCGCGGCGGTTCAGCTGGTCGGCATCGCCAGGCAATGCCACGCTCATCATCAGCCGGAAGTCGCGGATCGTGTAGTGGAAGCCCGACGTCAGCGAACGCTGGGCGCCGCCGAGCAGATGGCCGACACGCTGGCGCGCCAGACGGTGGAAGAGGTTGTCGTTGCGTGCGGGCCGGCCCCAGTGCTTGGCCTTCTCGGCCTGGTCGGTGTCCTCGACGCGCAGGTTCGCGTAGCGGCACAGTTGCTCGCGGATGTGCGGCGAGGCGAAAAGGTGGAACTGAACCCCGGTGCCTGGCGGGCAGGTCGCGTAGAGCGACACCAGTACCTCGGCCATGCGCTCGTCGGCGCCGGACTGCGGCATCAGCTCCAGCAGGAAGCCCAGCCCGTCGCGGTTGACGAACAGCTTCTCGTCGGCCAGGTAGGCCGAGTAGGGCAGCCAGGCGGCGAACTGTTCGGCGGGCGAGTCGGCTTCGGCGCCGAACGGCAGCCAGTCGGTGAGGCCGGCGCGTTCGACATGGGGGAGGCGGGCGTTCATCGCGGGCTCAGTCGGGGCTGTCGCCAGTGGTGGGTGCGGCGGGCCGCGCGGGCAGGCCTTGGATCAATTGCTCAAGGCTTGGCGGACGCTGCACACCCGCGGCGGGGCCGCGTGGCGCGGCGTCGGCGGCCCCCCGTCCGGCGGGCGCACGCACGGTGCGTAGGCTTCGCGGATCGCTCGCTGGGCGTGGTCGACGAGCCAACGGCCGCCATCGACCTGCACGTACACATAGCCCTGGTCGTAGAGATCGCGGTCGACGTCCTCCCAGGGCTTGAACCACAGCCGCAGGATGCGCGGTGCGGAGCGCAACGGGAGCACCTGCGCGGCGTCCGCCGATGCGTGACGCACGGCAGGCGCGCTTGCCGCTGAAGACGGTGGTGCCGATACCGGCGCTGTAGTCGGCGTCGCGCGAGTGCGTTGCGCCGGCAGGTTGTTCGCCACTGCGTTGGCATAGGTCCCGGACACGGACTGGCAGGTCACGCCGTCCGGGGCCTTGCAGGCGTAGCTGGAGTTGCCGCTCAGGCCGGACAGGCTCATGCAGCCCGCGAGCGACACCACGCCGCCGAGCAGGGCCACCAGGCGACTCGTGTGCTGGGCAATCATGGCCTGGCCTCTGCCGAGGTGCGCGCCAGACGGCCCTCGATCACCGGCCGGGTGACGAAGCCTTCGGTGCGCGTGCCGTCGGCCCAGAAGAGGGTCGGCGTTCCGTTGACTCCCAACTGGCGGGCGAGTGCGAGGTTGCGGTCGACCGGGTGCTCGCAGGAGGACGCCGATGCCGCAGTCGGCGCAATGCCGTCGTGCATCGCCTGCCGCCATGCCTGTGCACGGTCGGGCGCGCACCAGATCGCGACGGGTCGCGCCATGCCCTGGAAGGGCAGCAGGAAGGTGTGGATCGTGACGTCGTCGAGGCCATCGAGTTCGGGCTCGAGCCGACGGCAGAAGCTGCAACCGGGGTCGCTGAAGACTGCGAGCTGGCGGCGGCCGTTGCCGCGCACCGTCGTAATCGCATCCGCGACGGGCAGCGAGTCGAAGGCGATGGTCGCCGTGGAAGTGGCCTCGGCCGTCACCGGTTCGGCGCGCGCAGCGGTGAGCAGGCGCGGCCCGGTCAGGTCGGTCATCGTGCGCGTGTCGAAGAGGCGACCGAAGATGAAGTAGCGCGGGTCGCGTGCGGCGACGAAGGCCACGTTGCCGTTCATCCAGACTTCGTAGACGCCGGGCACGGGTGAACGAGCGACCTCGGTGAAGCGCGTGCCGGGGTGGGCCTTGCGCAGTGCACCGAGCAGTCGGGCTTCGTCGGTGGTCGGTCCGGCCGCCACCGCCAAGGCCAGCGGCGACAGCAGCGCAATGCACAGCGTGGCGAGTGCCGCGGGCCGTATCAGCGGCCTGCGGCGGGGCGGGTCAGTAGGAGCCATCGTCGTCGGCCTCCGGGCTGCGGGTGGTTGAAGGCGGGTTCGCTCCGGCACGCTGCTCGGAGCCCGACGGCGGCAGCTCGATGCGCACGCCCTTGGTGATGACGACGTCAATCTCGCGGCCGGCATCGACCTCGATCACCGGAAAGGTGTTCTCGGCGAGCTTGATGTAGTACTGCGCCAGCCGGTCGAGCGCGCGCCCGACGCCGGTGCCCAGGCCGGCGCGGTAGGCGTCGGCGCCCGAGGCGGTGGCGATCGTGCCCAGCGCCGAGGTGCTGTAGCTGGTAGACGAGGTGGCCAGGCCCTGGCCGATGCCGCTGACCACACCGGCCAGCAGCGCGTTGGCCAGCATCTGCCCCTGCTTGGTGACCAGGCGGCCACGCATGCCGACCTTGCCGTCTTCGCCGTACACGCTGCCCTGGATCCGGACCTCCAGCGCCGCGCCGTCGGCACGCACGCAGGAAAGGTTCTCGGTGCGCAGGTAGGCGCGTTCGGAACTGATGTCGCCGTAGCCCGCAGCGATCACGAAGCAGTCGCGGTATTCGCCGCGGAAGCGGTTCGGCAGCACCGAGTTGTCCGAAAGCCGGATCAGCACGGGGTGCGGATTGGATTGCGATTGGCCTCCGGTGGGCGCGTCCAGGCCGCCGAGCAGCGTGCCGCGCGTGAAGCTCACCGGCAGGAAGGTCGACAGCGTTCGGGAGTCAGCAGTCGCGGGCGCAGGAGCGCTGGGGGCAGCGCGGTCGGCCACCGCAATGCGCATCAGGGCCGGCGCGGCCGGTGTCTGAAGCGGCAACGCCGAGGAGAGGGGTGCCGGCGGGACGCCGGGCGGCATTGCCGGTACCGCTGCAGCCGGCGCGCGTGGCGCAGGTGGCGGCGGAGGGAGGGCCGAAGGCGGCGGCAGCGACGGTGCCGCAGCAGCCGGACTCGGAACTGGCGCCGGCACGGGCGCCTGCACCGCCTGCGTCGTCGCAGTGAGCCGCTGCTCGAGTTCCGCGAAGCGCTGCATCGTGCGCGCCTCGAAGGCCTGGCGGTCCTTGTTCAGCCGGCCCTGCTCTTCGCGCTCGCTCTCGTACTGTGCGAGCTTGCTGCCGGCGGTACCGACCCACTGATCCACCGGGTTGACCTGCTGGCCTGGTGGCATCACGCCGATGTTGGTGACCGGCCCGGGCGTGGCGCCACGGTCCTTGGCCGCCTGGCCCGAAGGTGCGCTTTCGGCGAAGGCAAAGACGAGCCACAAAAGGCCGACGCCGCCCAGCAGGATCGCGCCGAGCATGGCGTACTGACGCTGCCGGGGCGTCAGGCGCTCGACAAGCGAGCGCATCGGGGCGGGCAGGTTCATCGTTCGCCTCCGCGGCGGATGACGTAAACGCTGGTGCTCTCGCCAGGGCGCAGCTGGTGGTGCTCGACCGCGACGCCCAGCACCTGGCCGCCCGCCTTGCTGTCGGGGCGGTCGAACTCTTGTTCCGCGAGCACCATCACGGTGGCGCTGATGTTCTGCAGCAGGTACTTCTCGCCGCTCAGGCCGCGGCCTTCGTAGCGGCGCATCAGCGCGAAGCGCGCCTCGGCCCACAGTTGCACCGGCTGGTTGAGTTCGTCCACGCGCACGTCCGGTGGCACGCGATCCGACGCCATCGCCACCAGCAGCGCCTTCATGGCGCGCACGTGGTGCGCCGACGTACTCGACGGGCCGGACGCGGAGCGGCCGTCGGCCGCGGCGGGAGGGGCGCTGCGGTCGCGGATCAGGATGGTGTCTGCCGGCGTGTCGGCCCGGCGCAGGATCAGCGTGTAGGTGGCGTGCGCCGACGAGATGAACAGGTTCACCGGTTTGCCCGCGGCGGCGCTGCCATCGCCGGCGGGGGCGACCGGCCGCACGTAGATCTCACCCTTGTCGCGGTCGCACTCGACGACGACCTCGCCGGCGGGGTTGCCCGCCGGTGAGAGTGGCGCCACCGGCGAGCCGGGTGAGCCGGGCGCGCCAGCGGCCATGCCGCCGCAAGCGCTCGAGTGGATGTTGCCGAAGACATCGGTGATCGGCGCACCCTCGATGCGGATGCGCGTCGGCTCCTTGACCGAGAGGATTGCTTCCACCGCAACGCCGTCGCGCGCGTCGACGATCTGCAACGCGTGGCTTGCCGGCGTGCAGAACAGCGCGATCAGCGCAGCCGCGACGTGTCTCCGCGTGCCTACGAGGCTACGAGGCCGCATGGGGAAGCTCCTTGAAGGTCTTGAGATGCACGCGGCCGCCGGCGTAGCTGAACTCGACCAGGTAGGCCTTCAGGTCGTTCGCGGTCTCGACGCCGTTGACCAGCGTGCGCAGCCGGCCGCGCACCACCACCGACTGGCCTTCCTCGCTGGGCACCAGCTGCTGTGGTGCGAACGCGGTGCTGGCGTTGATGCGCTTGAGCCGCGCCGCCTCGAGCTCCTGCCGGGTCTTCAGGCCGCCGTGCTGCTCGGGCTCGACGTAACCCAGCAGGATGTCCTTCTTCCAGTCGATGGAAGCGGGTGTCACGTCGAGCACCAGCCAGGCGACGAAGCTGCCCATCTGTTCGAGGTACTCGCCGCTGGCCTTGTCGCGCGTCACCCAGAACGACTTGTTGATCGACGGCGGCACGACCACCGTGCGCACGGCGCCCAGCAGGGTCAGCACCACCGCCAGCGCCAGCACATGGCCGGCCGCCAGCAGGCCGACGGCCGCGCCGAGCGTGCGGTTGCGGCGGCGCAGTTCCTTGAGGTCGCCGCTGAGCCGTTCGAAGTCCATGGTGGGCGCGCTCCGGCTGTCAGCCGACCATGCGGCGGATGTGCGAAGGCGGCGTCGCGCGCATCGCGGTCAGCGGGCTGGTCGGCAGGTGCCAGTAGAGCCAGTGGATCGCGAAGGCCGGGTGCTTGTCGGCCTTGATGCGGGCGATCCAGCGCGAGGTGAACAGCCCGGCGGCGAAGCACAGCGCGAACGAGAGCTTCGAGCCCGACATGTAGCCCATGAACAGGCCCAGCAGGGCAGGCGCGGCGACGTCGATGTCCCAGAAGCCGATCTTCCACTGGTCGTCGAGGCGCCGCGGGATGTAGGTGTCGGCGTGCATGGAGCTCCGGGCGGTGCGTGCAGCGGGGCCGCGGTGGCTCAGACAACCGCGCCCATGATCGCGCCGGCGATCACCAGGCCGACGGCGGCGAAGATCGCCAGGCCGACGTAGAACAGCACCGGCCCGAAGTTGCGCAGCGCCGCCAGCGAGATCAGCGCCACGACGAAGCCCACGAAGCCGACCAGCGCCTTGATGCCGGGGCCGAGGCTCGCGATGGCGGTGAGCGCGGAAGTCAGCGGGCCGGTGATGCCGGTGAAGGCGACCAGGTCCAGCGCATGGCCGGGGAAGGCGATGCCCAGGCCGAGTGCGATCAGGCACAGCAGGGTGGCAACGGTCCACGGTCGGCGTGCAGCGCGGCGGGTCAGCGGGGGAGCGGCAAGGGTGGTGGTGGTCATGGAAACCTCATCGGTTGGGCGTGGAAAGAGGAACGCGGGTTGGCGGATGACGTGGTGGCTTGGGCGTGCGAGCGCGACCGGCGGTGCCCGGCAACTGGACCAGCGCCATGCGCGCCCGACTGCGCTGACGCAGCGCACCCTCGGGATCACAACGCGCCTCCGTCACGCTCGAAGATGACCTCTACACGCCGGTTGGCTGCGCGGCCCGACGCGCTGTCGTTGCCGGCGGCGTAGCAGCACGCACCCTGCGACTGCAAGCGCACTTCGGCGCCGGCCAGCACGCGTGAGTGGCGCGCCGTGAGGTAGCGCTGCACAGCCTCGGCGCGGGCCTGCGCCAGGAACTCGTTCGCTGCAGCGGGTCCGATGCTGTCGGTGCGGCCGGCGATCAGCACACGCCGGACCGGCAGCGGCTGCGCGGCCGCGAGGTCGAGTGCGTCGCGGCCGGCGGCGTAGAGGTCGGAGCGACCGAAGCCGAAGTGCACGACGACCTTCAGCGGTGGCGCGTCTTCGATCACCCCGGACGCCGAAGCTTGCGGCGACCTGTGCGAGACCGTCGGCGTCAGCGCGAATGCATCTTGCGCGAGGGGCGCGCGCGAAGGCGACGGTTCCACGGCGACGGGGGTCGAAGCAGGCGCAGGCAGCGACTTTGCGCTGGGCCGTGGGCAGTCTGGCGGCTGGCAGAGCGCGAAGCGGGCGTCGCCCCCAAAGCCGGACTGCGCGATGCGTGCTGCGCCCATGCCAGGCGCCGCAGGTGCCGGTGACACCGACGGATTGGGCCCAGCCAGTTCCATCGAGCCGCAGGCCACCAAGCCGAACGCAATCCACGCCAGCAGCGAGCGGGTGGAGGAGCGCTTCATGGCCAGACTCCTGTGGCGGCCGGCAGCTTGCGGAAGACCTGCCACGCGTAGCGCGACCGGGCTTCGACGCACCGTGCGCCCTTCAGCTGCGAGCACGCGGCGTTGTAGGCACCGACCCCATTCCATGTGGCGCCATGTCGCGAGAACGTGTCCGCGAGCAGCCAGGCGCCGACCTGGATGTTGGTGCAGGGGTCGAACAGGTGCACTTCGGCGATGCGTGGCGGGCCAGCCGCGGAAGGTGCGAGCTGTTGATCTGCATGAGGCCGATGTCGTAAGAGCCGGTGCGCGCGACGTGAGACCGGTTGACCGCACGCGGATTGAGGTTCGACTCGACGCGGGCGATCGCATAGAGCAGTTCGGCGGCGACGCCGTAGCGCTGTGCCGCCTGTTCCCAGCAGGCCCTCGCCGGCAGGGCTACGAGCGCCACGAGCCCGAGCGCAGCCCACTGCACGACACGCGCCAAAGCCGACCGCGAGGCGGACGAGGCGCAAGTCAGCGGGGTGGGCAGAGTGGCGGACATCACAGCTCCGAAGGCAGGTCGGCACGCTCGCTGGCCAGCGGGCCGCGAGGCAAGGCTGGCGATGCCAGCGAGGGTCGGGTTCGGGTGGGCCGGCGTCGGGGCCGGCAGGGTGCTCAGCGGGTCGGCGCGCACGCGAGCGAGGGCCGCATCACCCGGGTCTTGGCAGTCGCCATCGGGACGAGCGATCGGCCATGTTCAGCCGGGCCTGGCGCAGCACGCGCGTGTCGGCGTCGTCGATCTGGCGGGCGAGGGCGACACAGGCGGTGGTCAGTTGGTCGAGCTGGAATTTGGGGTTTGGGTGCCGGTTGGCCGGCGAGCGCTGCACGGCCTGCAGCAGTTCGTACTGCGGACGCCACATCGACTCGCGGCGGCGCGGCGTGTTCGGCGCGCGCAACACGAGCTGGGTGCCGAGGAAGCCGAAGATGCGCCCGGGCGCGTCGTCCGCCTCGAAGACCAGCGACACGCAGGCGCTGATCAGGTCCGGGAAGCGGAAGGTGGGCGAGACGTTGTCGTCACTGCGCAGCAGGCCGTACAGCCACTCGTGCTTGTCGAGGAAGAGCCGCGTCTCGACGGTGTCTGCGTGCTCGCCGGTCGAACTGCCGTGGGTACCGGCATCGGGGGCGTTGTGCGAAGCGGAGATCATGGGCGCATCCCTGGGTCATCGACTGCGGGCGGTGCTCTTTGGAGCGGGTGACCGTAAGGTTAGGCAAGGTGCGGCGCCGCGGCCGGCGGGAATGCGGCCAATGAGAGGGGGGTTTCGAGGCCAGCGGCCACAGCATCCCCGGCGAGCGCAAGGCCGCCGGCTAAACTCCGGTCCGCTCCTGCATCCCCCATGTCCTCGCCCCCGCACCTCTACACGTTCGGCTACGAAGGCCTCGACATCGACGCCTTCGTCGCACGCCTACAGTCGGCCGGCATCAGGACCATCGTGGACGTGCGCGAGCTGCCGCTCTCCCGCAAGCGCGGCTTCTCGAAGACCGCCTTTGCGGCGGCGTTGGCCGAGGCCGACATCGCCTACCTGCACGCGCCGACGCTGGGCTGCCCGAAGGAGGTGCGTGACCAGTACAAGCGCGATGGTTCGTGGTCTCGCTACACGAGCGGGTTCATGAAGCACTTGGCGGCGCAGAAGGCCTCGGTCGGCGAGCTGGCGAAGATTGCCAGGGCGACCCGCAGCTGCCTGGTCTGCTTCGAGGCGGACTTCAACTTCTGCCATCGCACCTTCGTGGCGCGTGCCGCCCATGCGGCCGGTGCGCCTTCGGTCATGCACCTGAGCGCTAGAACAATGTGCTCTGACTCGGGTCTTCGGGCTGCGGCTTAGGTGGGTAGATCAGGCTCACCCCGAGCCACTGGTCGGGGAAGCGATGGATGGTGCCCATCAACAGCATCAGATCCTTGGAGAGCAGGTCGTGCTCCAACTTGTCCCGAAAGGCGCCTCCCAGTGCCTGCCATGCTGCCGCCGCGCGTTGCGGTACAGCGCGCAGGCCTCCCAATCGACGAGCTTGACCCGGACGGACTTCGTCGCGTCCGCCGGGCCGTACTCGCAGTGGTAGTAGAAGTCGAATGGGATCTTCTCGAGCAGGCGAACCTGTCGTTGATCCTCCTCGGCATCGAAGAGACTGTTCTGCTGCTGCATCTGCAGCAGCTTGGAGCGCTCGTCGGGGGTCCAGTCGTCGTTCTTGGTCGCCTTGATCTCGAGCGACGTGATGCGAGCTGGCTTGAACAGTGCCAGCGTCGTTCCGGCGGCTTGCCGCGCCTGCTCCATCGCGTCGAAGTCGGTGAAGACGCGCTGCTGCGCCAGCAGCGCCATGCGGGCGGGCCAGCCGTGCTTGCCAGCCTTCATCGGCTCGGCGTCGCAGACGATCGTATCGACGAAGATGCGGTGGCTTTCGGGGCGGTGGTCGTCGCGTGACTTCTCCAGGCGCACGTCGATCCACTGCCACTTGCGGAACTGCTGTTCGTCGGCCACCAGCCTAAACGGCACCGGAAACAATCGCACGAGCTTGCCGCCCGCCGTCAGGCCGGCCACGCAGGAGGTTTCGGCGTACTTCGCACTCGGCGACGGGTAGGTCTTGCACAGGATCAGCACGCGCTCGACGAACGAGGCCATTCACCCACCCCGTTCGGCACAATGCGCCGTGCGGCCCAGCGCTTCGTACAACAGCGCCGACCCGAGCAGGACGTCCTTCAGTCCGTTCCTAGCGCGTTGCGCGCCCGCGCAAGCATGCACATCGTCGTTTGCGCCGCGAAGGCGTCGGCGATCGCGTTCGGCGGCGCGGGCTTGTTGGCTCATTGGGGAACAGCATAGCGGCCCGCGAGGGCGGGGCTACGCTGCTCGCCGATGGAAGCTGGCGAGTGCGCAGGCGGCGAGGGCGCTGATCACCAGTGGCGCACTCGGCAGCAGCATCGGATGGACCGTGGCCGGAACTACGCTGGCAACGACGGTGCCGCACGCGACGACGATGGCGGCACATATGGCTAGGGCGAACATTTCGGGATCGTGCTGCACGAACTCGCGCGACCTGACCGCGCGCACGACGTAGCCGTCCACGAGTGCGGCGATGGTGAACGCTGCGAGCCAGGGCAGCCACTCCACGATCATCGACAGGCGGAACAACGCGAGCAGGAGCAGCGCTTCGACCGCGCGGAAGTAGCTGTTGTCGAAGAGGCGGCGGTTGACCACCGCCATTTCGAGCGCCACGGCGGCGTCGAAGGGGGTGGCGGTGAAGGCATTGGTCGATTCCGGAGGGAGGGTAGGCTGCCGAGTCGCGTCCTGCGCCCCAAGCGCGCGTTCGAGCATCCGCGCTGCGGAGATCGAGCCCCACGTGTCTGCAGCCGCAGCGTGCTCCAGCCGCAATTGCGCCAGGAAGCGCTCGGGAGGATGCGCCGACGGCAGGAATAGCACCAGCGCCAGCACCGCCAGCAGAGAGGTGACGGCCACGAGGCGGATCAAGCCTCTCGCCCCTGTGTGCGAACTGCGGACTGGGCCGCTGGCGCGGGGTCGGGCTCGATGATCGGAAACCGCCCCTTGATGATCCGCCCGCCCGACACCGATGCGAAGTACTGCAGATTCGGCAGCTTGCCCAGCACGTCGGCCGGCACCATCTCCTCGAAGCTTTCGGTGAGTTGCGTCGAGTAGCTCGACGAGAAGTCGCCCAGGTGCGCGTCGGCGCCGCTGCTCAGGCCCACCCGCACTGTGTGAATGGCGGTCTTGCCGAAGGTTTCGACCACGAAGTCCTGCGTCGGCCGGTCCTTCGAGCGCAGCGCGATCAGGTTGTTGAGGTTGCCCAGCGCCATGCGCGCTGCGTCCTCGCTGCCCAGGCGCTTGGCTAGGTCGGCCAGCGTCTGCATCGCGCAGGTGGTGAAGATGCCGCCTTCCGCGCCCTTGTTGAGGATCTCGATCAACGGCTGGTTGATGACGTTCGAGACTTCGTCGACGAAGAGCGAGATGCGCCGGTAGCCGCCGAGGTTGTAGCGCATGCCCGCACGCGCGGCCAGGTCGGCGAGGGCCAGCGCGCCGATGGCCGTGGCCACCGATGGGTCGGGCAGCGAGTCCAGGCACATGTACAGCACGTGGCCGGCGCGCTCGATCTTCTCGAAGTTCATGATCGGGCGCGTGTCGTCGGCGTCGAACGGGTCCGGCGACAGGCTCGGGCCGAGGTCGCCCGAGGTGAGCATGGAAAGCACGGGCAGCAGGTTGGCGGTGATCTTCTGGTAGTGCTCGCGGTTGTGTCGGAAGGTGCGCACCTGCGCATCCAGCACCTTGTTGCGTTGCGACTGCGCGACGTGGTGCTCGTAGTAGGCGACGAAGGCCAGCAGGTCGGCGCTGGCCGCTTCGGAAGGACGCTTGAGGTTGCCTCGGTGGGCATCGTGCAGCAGCTTCTTCATCTCGGGCAGCTCGCGCCAGTTGGCGCCAAGGGTGCGCTCGTAGTGGCGTCGCAGCGTGCCCTCGAGCACCGGCTCGATGCCGCCCTCGATGTACTTGGTCAGCTTCACCAGGTTCGGCCGCTCCTCGAGCTCGATCAGCCCCTGCACGACGACGTTGACCGCGTCCCAGCCGAAGGCCGAGAAAGCGCCGGCCGTGTCGGGCGGCATGATCGACTGGATGCGCGAGGCGATCTCGGTTGGCTTCTGCCAGTTGAAGGTGAAGTCCAGCCGCACGCCGGTCTCGGGGAAGGCGGGGTGGAACTCCAGGAAGGTGTCGGGCGCACGCCAGTCTTCGCAGGCGCGCTGCGTCACGCGCTTCAGGCGTCGGCTGTTCTTCGGGTCGATGACGATGACCACGTCGCCGCGCCGCACCGCCTGCGTGATGAGGTTGGCCAGCGCCACGCCCTTGCCCGACTGCGTGGTGCCAACAAGCAGCGTGCCGCCCTCGAAGTTCTGCAGCGGCCGGTGCAGCGGCACTTCTTTGGGTTCGACGCCATGGATGTAGGGCAGGCCGATCTCGGCGTCGGGCTGCGGATGGTTGTCGTAGCCCAGCCAGGCCAGCAGGCGAGGTGAGACAGTGAACTGCCGGTAGTCCACCTTCGCCAGCTCGTACAGACGCTGGGCGTGGACCGGCCGCCAGTCAAAGCCGAAGCCGAGGAACACTTGGTCGGGCTGTTGGCACCAGCGGGCCAGCTCGGCGGTGGTGATGGTCTGAACGCCGCGCCCGCCGAGCGAGGCGCGCAGCACCAGTGTGCGCAGGGCTTGAGCACCGCGGAAGACGCCCCAGACGAAGCAGCAGAGCGCCAGCGGCAGCGCCAGGCGGCGTGGCAGATGCCCGAGGATGCCGACCGTTGCGAAGAATGCTGTTGCCAGCAGCCAGGTTGCCGCCGCGTAGGCCTCGTAGGCCGGGCGCCATGGCATTTCGTACTGGCGGACCAGCATGCTCAGGCCCGCGGCGATTCCGGGATCGCAAAAGTGGCGAGGTCGAGGCCGGCGACGAAGCGCGGATCGAGGATCAAGCCCACGGTGGTGACGCCGCCGAAGTCCCTCGATGTAGTCGGTGGCCGATTGGCATCGGCGTGGACCAGCATGCGCAGATCGCCCAACGCGCGCATCGCGAGTGCAGGCTGCAGGCCGCGGCGTTCCAGTTCAGCGAGCGGCACGAAGATGCCGGTCGCCACCGTGTACGCGGCCGAGGTGCGCGCGTCGCTGTTCAGCGTGGCCACGATGGAGCCAAGCGCGTCGCGCACGGCGGGGTTCAAGCGCATGGGGGCCTTCAGCACGATTGGGGTCATCGCGGCTGCTTCGACTGCGGGCGGGACTGTCGAAGGGACGTTCGCCGAAGGGTCTGCCTCGGCGGCATCGAGCAGCGACATCTGGCCCGGCGGCAATGGGGGCGGCGCTGGCCCTGCCGTGGCGGCCATCGGTCTCGTGGGCTCGAGATTCGTCGCCAGTGTGCCGGCGTGGGGGTGCGGGCTGCCCTCCGGGCCGGACCAGAGGATTGCCGGAGAGGTCAGCTTGATGGCGTCCAACGGGCCCTTGGCGCCGGGCGGCTGGATCAGCCACGTGTTGTGAGAACTGTCGCGGGGCTCCGCCACGCCCGCAGCGAGTAGCAGATCGAGGACGGTATCGGCTGATTTCGGTATGCCGGGCAACTGATCCGCCTCTAGCAAGGCCTGTGCATCGGCAGCGCATTGCGGCCAGAGCAGGAACAGACCGTCGCTGCCGTACCAGACGCGCGACTTGTCGCGGTTCGGCACCCAGGCCGACTCGGCCGAAGCCAGACGACGCAGCGCATCCACCAGATAGCGTTCGAGGTGCGAGCCGAACTGCGGCGAGCCGTAGCGGTCGGCGCTGGCCTTGAGGTTTCGGTCAATGACCAGGGCGAGCGAGCGGCGGACCAGGCTATCGAGCACATTGGGCTCGCGATACACCGGCAGGCCGCCGACGCTGGCAAGCAGGTGCGGAACGATGACCGTGTTGCCGGCGCTGAGGTTCTGCAGCACGGCGGGCTGCACGACGTGAGGCACCGCGAACAGCCCAAGGCTACGGGCCTCCGGCGCTTGAGTGCGCCAGCGCACGAAGTAGCGCTCGATTCGGCTCTCGGCAAGCCAGGTGGCCAGGGGCATGAGGTAGGAGGGCCATTCGTTGCCGTCGGCATCGACGACAATCAATGACGCCAAGGCCCGGTGCAGTTCACAGCACAAGCCACCGATGAAGGTAGCGTGCCGCCAACGCGGCTCGAGCTGACGGCGCGTGCTAATGGTCGATTGGCCGGAGAAGATGTGCGCGTCCGTGCCCTGCAGGGCATAGAAGGCCACCTCAAGCCCCAGTTGCAGTAGGCCGCCGGGCTGGCGGAAGTAGTTGTCGGGTGTGGCAGGGAGCAGGTGAACGTAGCCCGCGTAGGCTTCGATCAGTGCCAATGCGTCGCGCGCGAACGTCTCTCGGTCGACGCCGAAGCACAGGCGGATGCGGGCGAGCAGGTTGTCGTGCTCGGCGAGAATGGAGCCCACGGCCGCACACACGAACCCCGGATCCGCCGGCGCGTACGGGTGTCCGGATGAGTCGGTGCGCGACGACGTAGGCAGGGCATGCATGCTCCGACTTTCAAGTCGTGCGGCAGAGCGACGCGACCGTGAATTGCCGGCAAGATCGGGTTGTTTCGCCGTCGCCCCGATACTTGACCTGGGATCAGGGTGTCAGGTCGCATGCGATGCAGCGATGACCGCAGCGACGCCACCGCAGTGATCAGTGAAGAAGCAAAAGGGGGGACGAACAAGAATGAAGGTCGTACGACTGAAGATCACGAACTTTCGGAGCATTAAGAGCGCCGAACTGCACTTCGACGGGCACGCCCTGATCGTCGGCCCAAACAACGTTGGCAAGAGCACGATTTGCGAAGCACTTGACCTGGTGCTGGGGCCGGATCGCATATCGAAGTTCCCGCCAGTCGAGGAGTTCGACTTCCACAACGCGCACTACCTGACTCCGGCGGCAGTTGAGGGCGAAGAGCCGACGCCCGTGCCGATCAAGATCGAGGTCGTCCTTACCGACATCAATCCGGAGGTCGAAAACCGATGTGGCCAGCACCTTGAGTTCTGGCACACGGCTGAGAGGCGGACCCTCAACGAAGGCGAAGCCGACGCCGCAAACCCTCCCTTGGTGGTGAGTTGCCTGCGGCTTGAGACCGAGGCCGTCTACAACGCGGAAGAGGACGAGTTCGAGGCGAAGACCTGCTATTCGCGCAGCCCGAACGCTGAACCAGGCGAGTTGGACAAGGTCAGCAAGGAAGTTAAACGCCTTTTCGGTTTCCTGTACTTGCGTGCGGTTCGGACAGGCTCCCGCGCCTTGAGCCTGGAGCGAGGCTCGCTGCTCGATGTCATCCTGCGGCTCAGAGGCTCACGTGCAGGCCTTTGGGAGAAGGCCATTGAGCGCCTACGCGATCTGGACATCGAGAAGGATGCTACGCACCTGCAGCCTGTCCTGAAGTCGATCGAAGCGCGCCTCGGACGCTACATCGCGTCCGACGTGGACGGCAGAACCACGAAGCTGCACGTGTCTCAGCTAACGCGCGAGCACCTGCGCAAGACCATGGCGTTCTTCCTTGCCATGTCCAAAGATCAGACGCCGGTGCCATTCCAGCAGGTTGGCACTGGAACGCTGAATGTCCTGGTTCTCGCCCTCTTGTCATTCATCGCCGAGTTGAAGCCGGCGTCAGTCATCTTCGCCATGGAGGAGCCCGAGATCGCGGTGCCGCCTCATACGCAGCGCCGGATCGCGGACTACCTGCTCCAAATACGACGCAGGCATTCGCGACCTCGCACTCGCCGTACGTCATCGAGCGTTTCGAGCCGGAGCAAACCCTGCTCTTGTCACGCGGGCCCGACTCCAGCGTCACTGCCAAGAAGGTGTCTGATGCAGGCGGCCTCAAAGGTAACGACTTCAAGCGGTTTGCGCGGCGTGGTTTGACGGAATGCATGCTCGGCAAGGGAGCCATCGTCGTCGAAGGCCTGACAGAGTTTCACGCTTTGCCGGTTGCTGCCAGGAAGCTGGAAGAGAGCGACGCCTCTTTCCAGCCGCTCGACATCGCTGGCGCCGCGTTCTTCGACGCGGAGAGCGAGGGGGCAATGCCGAAGTTCGGCACCTTCTTCAAGGCGCTCGGCCTCAAGACGTTCTCGTTCTACGACTCGATGCCTCGCCCACCGGAAAAAAAGAAGCTGTTCACCGAGGCGTTCGACGTGGATTGCGAGCATGTGCACGCAGGCTTCGAGGCGCTGATCGTGAGCGAGATGTCGCTCGATCGTCTGTGGGCTTTCCTTGACGATCTTCGGACGACTGGCGACAACGGCAACTTCACGATCCCCGCTGTGCGCCCGTCCGATCCGGACCTGAAGAAGTTGGCTCGGTCAGCACTGGACGGTAGCAAGGGCGCCGGCTGGGCTGCCAGGCTCTTCGAAGGCAGCACAGTGGCCGAACTGCCGCCAACGGTCACCGGCTTTTTGAAGCAGGTGTTTGCAGCCTTCCCGAAGCCGGCCGACATCCCAGTGGAGGTCGCGGTCGCGGCGGCGCCAGCTAAGCCAGCCTTGCCCGTGGCCGGCGGCGCTGCGGCGCCACCCGCTCCTGCGGCTTGACCGAAGACGCCTCCATGGAGGTCTGTGATCTTCGCCAGCAACTCCTTGATTGCAAGGGCCACGCTCTCGTCATTGGTGGACCAGGAAGCGGCAAGACGACGATTGCCCTGAAGAAGGCAGTTGTGCGCATCAGCGATGGTCTTTCGCCCGGTCAATCTGTCCTCTTCCTGAGCTTCTCCAGGGCAGCCGTCGCTCGCGTGGGCGAGGCCACGCGGTTGGAAGTGCCGAAGGCGCAGCGCAGCATGCTGAGCATGCAGACCTTTCACTCCTTCTTCTGGACGTTGCTGTCCGCACACGCCTATCTGCTCGGTGCTCCGAAGTCGTTGCGCATCCTGTTGCCGCAGGATGAGCAAGCCAAGTACGGGACGATCAAAGCGAAGGACCGCAAGGAAGACAACCCGGATTGGCAAGCGTGGCTGCAGGAGCGCGAACGGCTGTTTCGGGAGGACGGACTGATCGCCTTTGACCTGTTCCCGTCCAACGCGGCGCAACTGCTCGAACGCAGCGCGCATGTCCGCCGCCTCGTCACTCAGCGCCACCCGGTGATCATCGTGGACGAGGCGCAGGACACCAACGAACATGCGTGGCGCTGCATCGAATTGCTGGCACCTGCAGCACAGGTGATCTGTCTGGCCGATCTTGAGCAGCAGATCTTCGACCATCTTCCCGGCATTGGTCCGGAGCGGATCGTCGCCATCAGGAAGTCGCTGAGCCCTTTGGAGATCGACCTCGGCGCGCAGAATCACCGCAGCGGTGGTACTGAGATCGCCACGTTCGGCCAGGACATCTTGCTTGGCAAGGTTCGCGGCTCACCATATCTCGGCGTCTCTGCGTTCGCCTATAACCCAAAGCTGCGGACCCTGTCCGCCATCATGCGCATGTCCATCGGCATGCTCCAGCGGGCCATCCGGAAGTCGACCGGGAAGTACGGTAGGAACGTCGCGATCCTCACGCACTCTGGCGCGTCTGCGGCCAAGATTTCGGCGGCGCTGAACGCCGAACCGAAACCGGTCCGGCACAAGCTGTCGTTCGATGAGGCAGAAGCCATGTTGACGGCCCGCTTCGCGGCGTTCCTCCTTGAGCCCAAGCGAGAGGTCGATCGGATGCCTGACCTCGCAACAGCCCTTGATCTACTCGCGACGGCAAAGCGGGCCAATGGTCTGGCAGCCGCAAAGCAGTGGCAAGTTTGGGCGTTGGCGGTTCGGGCCGGTAAGGCACCGAAAGCGAAGTTCGTTCAGGCAGTATTGGGCGTTATGGATGGGCTGCGGGCTGAGGGTTTTGCAGGCGATCCGGCAAAGGACTGGACTCGCGTCAAGATCGCACTGCGCGCGACTGGCGACGAGCACTTGACGGAGGCGGCGAAGAGCCTGGATTACCTGGTCGCCTTCAATCGTGGCAAGCGGATCAGCGGAGGACTTGGAGCCGTCTGGACGCGTGATGGTCAGTACACGGGCGCACGGCAGGTGCTCGACCTAGCGCTCGCCCAAGACCAGATTCTTGGTGGCGTCGACGATCCGCCCGGTGTACAAGTGATGACGATCCACAAATCGAAGGGCAAGCAGTTCGACGGCGTCATCGTCGTCAGGGAAGGCCGGCACGACGGCGAGCAGATGGTGTCGTCGTTCGTGTGGTGGGGCGATGAGCCCCCGTATCACAGAAGCCGCAAGATACTCCGTGTAGCCATCACTCGCGCCAAGGCGCACACGCTGATGCTTGGTCCGATTTGGCCAGGCTGTCCGATCATTGGCCAGCACACGCTATAGAGTGGCGCGTCGGGCCACAGTGCTTTGGGACGCGCGTCAATGCGGTTTCACTGATCTGATACCTCAGCGCCATCGGCTTCTATCGCCCATTCAACAGGCGGTGCAGGCCGAGGTCCAGCTGAGAGAGGTCCGGTAGTGGCCGCACCGGAAACGACGCCTGCACCCGCTGGTCCGTGCCATAGCGCTGCACCAGCTTGCAGAACGGGCACTCGTCATTTGACCGCGGCGCCGAGCCGTAGGCCGCCAGGTACTCGCTGTGGCAGGTGGGGCAGGCAACCAGCGAGAAGCTCTGCACGCTGGTCAGCCACAGCCCGTCGGTGTGCGCGACAAGGTCGAAGGCGCGGTCGAAGCTGATGCGCTGCGGCGGTTCGCAGACGCTGCCGTAGTGGCGGTAGGCGGCGACGAGCGCTTCGGCCGCGGCGAAGCCACCGTCGCGCAGGCGCCGATACAGCGACACGACGATGGAGCCTCCGCGCGGTAGAGCAGGTTTGCGCCGTGGTACCACTCGGGGGAGTCGGGCGGCCGGCCGCGCGGCACGTTCTCGCGGTCGGGGAACAGCAGGCGCAGCAGCTCACGCGGCGGCAGGCCAGTGAGGTGGCCGATCGTGCGCACGCGCGCGCCCAGCGCCGCGCAGTCCTTGGCCAGTTGCAGCGCTCGCAGTTGCCGGTCGACCCGCAACGGGGGACGGGGCTCGCCCATGGCGTGTGCCAAAGGCGGCGGTCAGGCGGCGAGGTGCTGGGTGGCGTGCACCGCGGCGAGCGGCCGGGCCAGCGGCAGCGGCGCTTCGAGGAGCGCCAGCAGGTCGCGGCGCGCCGGGAAGAGGGTGGCGTCGCCGACGTTGGCGACGATGGCCATGATCTGCTGCACGCCCAGGCCGGCGATGCGGTCAGCCTGCGCGGCGTCGAGCGCGTACTTGCAGCAGGTGGCGGGGCGATCCTGCAAGACCCCGTCGCGGATGGTGAGCAGCAAGGTCAGGTTGGTGAGCTGGACATCGGAGAGCTGCGCCTGGTTCATGGTGCTTTCCTCGGGTGGGCCCTGGCCGGGCACGGTGGATGGGTGGGATTGGGATGTGTCGGGTGGCGGTCGGGTGTCGATCGGTGTGCGCCACAGCATAGGGTTCGGCAGTGAGATTGCGACGGCATGCGGCCCCGTCGGGACCGCATTGCCATGTACAACCGCCCGGACTCCCGGGCGAATCCGTGCAGCCCGGACCCGCGATGGGTCCGGGTCGCTGCGGCACATGCCGCGCTCAGGCGGCTTCGGCGAGGCTCTTCCACTCGTTCTGCGGCAGCTCGATGAGGCGGCCGCCCAGGGCCTCGAACTCGGTCGCACGGTCGTAGTCGTCGACCTCCTGCGAGTAGTGCGTCACCGCGTTGACCAGGCCGTAGCCGGTCAGGTCGGCGTCGGCGATCAGGTGCCGCAGCACGCCGGCACGCTCCTGCTCGTTGAGGGCGTAGCGGTTGGCCAGCACCTCAACGGTCTTCACAGGGTCACCGGTCAGCGGGATGCGCAGCGTCTTCTGCAGCTTCTGCGCGGCCTGCAAGAAGGTCGCCTCGGACACCGCCGCCTCGACCACGTCGCGCACCTTCAGGAAGAAGGCCTTGTCGTCCGCCTGCAGCGTGTCGTCCTTGAACACCGTGATGGTGTCAGCGACGTTGCCGATGCTGCGGCCGACGTGGGTCTTGTGCAGCGAGAAGTCGGGAACGATCAGCCCGTTGAGGCAGCGCAGCCGATAGATCAACGGCTGCACCGAAAGCGTGCCGTGGCCGACCTCGGAGTTGCTCACCACCACGCCGGCCTGCACGACATCGCCGAGCGACATCTCGTGCTTCAGCTGCGGTGTCACCACCTTCAGGTACATGCGCGTCTCGGTCAGTTCGACCGATTCGAAGCGCACCTCGGGCAGGCGCTGCAGGATCGGCAGCACGCTTTCGGCGAGGTCGTAGTTGTCGAGCCGGCGGTAGCGGTCCGACAGCACGGCACGGACGTTGCCGTCCAGCGTGCGCAGCATGCGGCGGTCATCGTCGCTCTGCAGCCAGGTGTTGACGTTGCGGTCCAGCAGCACGGGCTGCTCGCTGCGCATGCGTTCGAAGTACGCATACGGGATCTTCAGTTTGTCCGCGAGTTGGCGGCGCGCCAGCGGCGTCACGCCGTAGTGCGCCGGGCCACCGGTTTCTTCGACGACGAGGCGCGTCTGGCCCGTGTCGTCGGTGTCGTGGCGCATCAGCGCCGACGGGACCACCAGGTCCTTCTTCGAGTTCAGCTGGCGTTCGAGTTCCTGCGCCAGGCTCACGAGGGTGCGTCCGTTCTTCATCACAAACTCCGATCGGAAGTGCGGGGCGCCGTGCCCCCTCGGGGCACGGCCCCGCGGGGTGGGTGATGGATTCGGCACGGGGCCGGATCCTCTCGATGGCGCGGGTTCATCCGCGCCGACTGCATGCAGTTCAAGGTCTGCCTTCGCCCTGCGTCATCGACACAAGGTCCGGTGTGGCAGCGACCGGTGGGGTTCATGTCTCTGTTCCGCTACGCCGCCTGGGCTTCGGCAGCCGAACTGCGCATGCGCCACACGTCAGCCCAGTCGTGGCCGGGCTGGCGCGGCAGGAACACGCGCACCTGGCGAGCGTTGTTGCCCGGCGTGCTGCGGGTCAGGCGACGGGCCAGCGCGTAGGCGCAGGCCTGGCCTTCGAAGCTGCCATCGGCGTCGTTGTCGGCATAGATGCAGACCTGACGCACGCACTCGGGCAGCCACAGCTTCTCGAGGTTGCCGGCGCTGACGGCGGCCCACGCCGGCTTGCCGGTCGCGAGGTGCACCGCCAGCGCGGTCTCGATGCCTTCGGCTACGGCGAGCTCACGCGCCGGTTCGCACAGCCGGACGGCGGCGCCGTTGATGCCGGCCGAGAGCACCTTGCGTGCGTCGGGTACCGGCGCCTTCTCGCCGTCGTTCAGGTAGGTCCGGTGCAGCGTCACCGCGTGGCCGTCCGGGCCCTGGATGCAGGCCAACATCGCCGGGTAGTCGGCCACCTTGCAGGAGCGGCCGGCGGCGTTCTTCTCGTAGTAGCCCAGCGCCGGGTGACGGCGCAGGACACTCGGCGCATGGCGCAGGTGCAGCCCACGGCGGCGCAGGTAGCAATCGACCTCGTCGCCGGGCTGGACGGGCAGGGCTTCGTCCCACAGGCGTTGCGCGAGGCGGCGCATGCGCTGCGCGGACGGTTCGACCGCCGCCGGTGGGGCACTCGGCGCGGGGGCCGGCGCGCCGACGCAGGACTCCACCTGCCGCAGCGCGGTCGCGAAGTCGAGGCCGAGCGCGGCCTGCAGGAGCTTGAAGCCCCCTCCCGCGCCGCAGTGGCGGCAGTGGTAGTTGCCTTCGCCGAACTTGTCGGTGTACTGGAAGCGATCGGTGCCGCCACACGACGGGCAGGGGCCGTTGCGCTTGCCCAGGATGCGATTGTCAACGCCCAGGCTGCGCAGGATCTCGGTCCAGCGGCCGTGTGCGCGGCGTTTGGCTTCGTCGATGCGATGCTCGAAGGCCGTGTCATTCATGGCGGCCTCCGCGGCCACCGCGGCGGCACTTGGAAACGGGCATGGCTTGTTGTCGCTTCATGATTTCTCCTTGACGGGTGAACCCACCACGCCGGGCCTGCGCCCGGTTGAGGGCAAGGCTCCGCGGCCATGGCGGGCGGGCCGGCGCTAAAGCGCCGGAGGGACTTCGGGGCCGGCTTCGGAGCAACGCGCTCCAGGTGTGCCTGCGACCTGCGGGAAAACCTCTCCGCAGCGCACACGCGAGGTGCTGCGCTGGGGAGAGGAGGCCCGAAGGCCTCCAACCCATCAACTCAATCGGCCAGTTCGACGGCATGGCCGTCCGATCCGGTGCCGACGCTCAGGCGGAACTGCCTGCCATGCAGCACCGGATAGCGCTCGAGCTTCAACTCACGCAGCAGCGAGTCGAGCGTGTCTTTCGGATCGACGGAGCGCAGCCGACGGATGAGGTCGGCCAAAGCTTCGCGGTCCGCGTCCAGGTCGGACTCCAGGAACTGCTCGTTCTCGTCGGTGAAGTTCGAGACCTGACGCACCGGTTCACCCGAGCATTCGCCATCCGGGATGTGGAGCACCCCGTCGTGGTGGACGCCGGCATCGGTGATGTCCACGCTATCGCTGCCCACGCCGACGCGAACGGCGGCGCACAGCACCACATCCGGCCAGATCCAGCGGCCTTCCAGCGTGCGGCGAACACGCTCGCCGAGCGGTTCGACGGTGACCGACTCGTCGTCCAGCCAGCGCACATGGGCTTGCACCCAATGCTCGTGATGCAGGCCGCCCAGGTTGAAGAGCAGGCACCCCGTGGCACGCGCGAACATCCAGCGGCCGGCGTTGTTCTCGTCGAACGAGTCGATCGAGTACAGCTTGACCGAGCCGGCCTCGATGGCCACCCGTGCCGGCGCGGCGGCCACCGTCCGCAGGTAGTCCCGGTTGCCCGAGCCCTCCTGGTAGGGGTAGCCGCAGATCTCGTCGAACACTGCGGCGGGCAGGGCGTCGATGTCGTTGAGCAGGTCCAGGTGGCCCCAGCCTCGCAGGGCCGAATAGAACCTGTCGACGAACACGTCGGCGGGCAGGGCGCGCTTGGCGTCCTCGAGCACGCGGCGCCATTCGGCGCGCAGCGCGGTGTCGATGCGCTTGCGCTGCCGGTCTTCGTCGATCAGCTTGTCGCGATCGGGCAGCCGGGCCATGAACTGGCGCGCATCGAGGTGCAGCACGTTCACGCGCTCCGGGCGGTGGTAGATCGGGCGCAGCACGCAGAAGCCCTGCAGATAGACCAGGGTGTCGTGGCTGTGCTCGCCGTCGCGCGTGCCGCACAGGTGCAGGCCGCCGACGGGCGTCGCGGTGAGCGCCAGGTGCTCGGGGGCATGCGGGCGTTCGAGTCGCTTGCCGTTGAAGCACACCGGCACGGGAAGCCCGCGCACAGCGTGGCGATGCGCGAGGCCAGGTCGGGCAGGTCGACCCCGTGCAACTCGATCTGCGTGCCTTCAGCCGGCGCCTCGGCCAACTCGACGACGTCGATTGGCGTTCGTGCCAGCGCGGCAGCGGTGTCGAAGTCCGCGAACAGACCGCGCGACCGCACGATGCAGCGCGATGCGGCGTAGAGGCACTTCGAGAACCCGACGCCGAACGGGTTCTCGGCGTCGCAGGTGGTCTCATCCCAGCCCGACTCGTTGAAGGTCAGCAGCTTCTGGAAGTCGTCGATGCCGCGGCCGTTGTCGCGGACGGTCAGCGTCCTGGTCTCGGCGTCGTGGTCGACGGTGATGGACGTGGCGCCTGCGCGCCGGGCGTTCTGGAGCAGTTCCGACACGAGGGTGAATCGGTCGGTGAAGGCGAAGCGCTGGTTGCGCAGCGCGCCTTCCTCGTTGATGCGGACTTGAATCTGCATGGTGTTTCTCCGGCATGGCGGGTGCCCCCGAAGGGACGCCCGCCTTTGGGGTGGATGAGTCAACCGCGCGGCGAGTCGAACTCGATCGGCGCGGTGAAGAGCTGGCCGGCATGCAAGGCCTCCAGCAGCGGGTGGTCGAGGAACTCGAACAGCAGCAGTTGCTGCACGTGCAGCGCGCGGCCGCGGCTGTCGAGCCGCTCGACCTGGAAGCCGAGCGGATGCCACTGCAGCCGGTAGGCAAGGCGGTCGGCGCCGGCGATCACGAAGGTGCGGCCGGGCCGGCCGGTGACGATCTCGCTTTCCTTGACGAGGTACTCGAGATCCTCGGGTGCGCGCACGGGCAGCAGCAGCGCCGCGACACGCCCGGCTTGGGAGACGATGTGCATGGCGGCTCCTCAGCGGACCGGCTTGGCGCCGGGCAGGCGATGGCCTTCGGCGCGCGAGGGCGGCGAAGGCGAATCGATGGCGTCCAGGTGGGCGCCGAGTGCGTGCAATGCGAGAACGGCCAGCACGCCGGCCGCGCGATAGAAGCGGGACATGGTGTGTTCCTTGATGTGGTGGTCGCCGCGCTGCGGCGGCGGCCGGGAAGGGCTCAGGCGAAGGGCTCAGGCGAACAGGTCGCCCTGCAGGGCGACCGCGCGGACCTGTTGGTTGATCCACTGCGGATTGCGGGCGAGTTGCAGTTCGACCCACTCCGGATTGCGGGCGACGGCTTCACGCACCCACTCGGGGTAGCGCGTCAGCGTGGCTTCCAGCCAGCGCTTCACGCCATGGCGGATGCGCCTGCGGATCTCCTCGGCATCGACGAGGCCGCAGTAGGTAATCGGCGACAGCGGGCTGCAGCCGACGACGCGCAGGCAGTTCACGAACGAGAACGGCCGCGAGTCCTTCTCGCGCTCGGTGAACACCCAGCGCAGCGTGTCGAGCTTGGCTTCGAGCGGCGTGTCGGGATCCGACAACGCCTCGACCTCCTGCAGCAGGCGCCAGTGCAGGAACACGACGTCCTGCTCGGTCCAGTCGATGGTCTCTGCGCCGGCTTGGGCGATGTCGTCGTCCTCGGTCGGGACGTCGTCAAACGAATCACAGTAGGCGCCGGCCGTGAAGAGGGGCGCGCGGGAACGTTCGAGCGATGCTCGGGGATGTGGCATGTTGGCTCCATGGGGAACGCGGAGGCCATGACCGCCCGCGGGGCGATGGCCCCACGGGGTGACGAATGCCGGCTCGGAGCCGGCGGCTGACTTCAAGGGCTGGCTGGGCGCGGCGCGTGCCGCGGGATCGGGATGCCAGCAACCGATCGAAGCGCGCGTTACAGCCGTCGGCCGCACGGGGCCCGGGCAGTCAACGGCTCGAAAGCGCGCTCGGGATGCGAAGCGGTCGAAGGGTTCGAACCGCTCGCATGCGCACAAGGATCAACAGGGCTTGCCGGGGTGGACGCAGGGCCAGCTGCTGCGTGTGCGAAAGGTAGCGACGCGATCGGCAGCGGTCAACGGGGTTGGGGCCGCGTGGCGTGGGCTGATGGCGAAACCACCGCCGCCGCGCGGCCGTTTCGCGTGGCGATGGGTGCCGGCCGCGGCGAACACTGGCCGCCAGCGCGTTCTCAGTGTGATTGTTGCGGGAGAGGCCCATGCACAACGATGTCCTGCCGACGACCACCAGCCTGCAGATCGTGCGGGTGGACCAGGGTGGCGTCAACGAGCGCATCCTCGCGCGCGAGGCCAAGGTCGACTATCGGCGTGTCGAGGCGGCGAGCGTGAAGATGCCGGCCTGCTTCACCAGCGCCGAGGGCAAGCGACTGTTCGTGCGCATGTTCGCGACGCTGCAACTCAACGCGCACTTCATCTCGGTGATCGCGCGCACGCGCCTGGACCCCGAGGACGTTGCGCGCGTCGAGACGGCGCTGCGCGAGCGCCTGGATGCCGTCTCGGCTGCGCTTGACCGCGCCATCGACGGCGCCGAAGCGCTCTTCAAGGCGCACGGAATCACGCGGGTGGCGACCTACGACACTCGAGCGCTGGAGATCGAGGTGGGCGTGCTGTCGTCGAGCGGCCGGCGGTATCTGGAACTGCTCGGCAAGCTCGACCAGCTGATGCCCTTGCTGCAGACGCTGGAGATTCACGAGGTCATCACCACGCGCGAGGTCGACAAGCAGCGTGCGCTGGTGAAGCGCCAGGTGCGCGGCGTCGCCACCGCGGCACGCAACTTCGCGTCGGGACTGCGGCGGCGCATGAACGCACCGGAGGTCGAGATCGAGGGGCAGGGTGATTCGGTCGAAGATGCGACACGCGACGATGCGAGTGCCCTGGCCGGCCAAGACGCGGCGATTTCTGCCTTGCCGTCCGCCGAGCCAGTTGCCGAGGCTGGCGCATCTGGCGACGGCGAGAACGATGAAACCCCGGCGCCGCGAGTCGCCACCGCGTAGCGCCCGCGCAAGGCCGCCGTTTAGCAGGCGAACGCTGCACTCGACGTGCGTTCACTGATCGCCGGCGCTACGGTCTCACGCAGGCGCATGGCGGCTCCACGGGTCGCAGCGCTCCTCCCATCGAAGGTCGATGGCGTCGCAGTCGACACCTGCCTTGATTGCGCTTGAGGCGACCAGCGGCAACGCTGGCATCCCGCCATCAGCAACCACTTTTTCAGGGCCGGGCATCAGCGCCGGTTCGCATGAACCGCCAGCTGGGAACGCACTGGCGGTAAACCTGGAGTCTTCGCGTTCCTGTCCGCAGCGATCCGACCGTGACCCTTCGCTGCGGCAACGAGCTGGTCATGCCTTCCGGCGGAGCCGTCCGCCGCGGAGACCGAACATGCCCATGCGAACCTCCTTGCCCGGCAGCGCCGCTACTGCCACGCCCTTGCGCACGACCGAGTCCGGCGCGGCCAACAACCCCTCACCCTGCTTGCCCGACACGGGCTTCCTGCGCCAGCGTCAGGTGCTCGCGTTCGTGCCGATATCGAAGTCCACGCTGTGGCGACAGGTCCGTGCGCGCTCGTTTCCGAGCCCGGTGAAGCTGTCGGCAGGAGTCACGGCTTGGCGCGCCGAAGATGTGCGGCGCTGGATCACCGAGCAGGGCGGCA